>NZ_JACJPT010000003.1:0-109186 GCF_014696195.1 Sphaerospermopsis sp. FACHB-1094
GCGTTATAAAGATGTTATTTTAGGGATTGAATTGAAAGTGTGGCGGGATAAAAAACGCGATCCTCAAGGTGATGGAATTGAACAATTAGAATCTTATTTAGCACGTTTAGGGTTAGATTTTGGTTGGTTATTTATCTTTGATAGACGGAAAAATGCTTTACCAATGGAAGAAAGATTATCAACTGAGGTGGTGATGACAGAAAATCAATGTAGAATTACTGTGATTAGAGCATAAATGTTGATCTATTCCAACACCTTAAAGCTACGGAAAAGTATATAAAATCCATTTCACAGTCTGTATTGTCTCTGTGATTACCTCATCACCCCAAAGTTGTTTCATTATGGGGATTAAATTGTTAATTTCTTCCAATAAAGATTGACGATTATAAGAATATGAAGAGATTCTTGCTCTCCATAGATAATAGAAATACTCTGCATAATTACCTGCTATTTCAGGAACAATGGAGCTACAAAGCAACGCACGTTCTTCCTGTGAAATTCCTTCCATAGATGCAACTGCTTCTAGAGTTCTTAAGATTAAGTTTTCAGGTAAAACACGGGCTAAAATTTTAAGAACTTCTGTTTTTATATATTGTTTTTTTATACCCAAAGCAATGTCAAGAGCCTCTGATTTGAAAGTTTCTGGTAGGCGTGGGGCAATTTTTTCATAGGCTACTTGTTCTCGTCCATTTTCAGAAAATAACTTCAAAGTTCTAATCATTAACTTTTCTGGAACATATTCTGCAAAAGCTCCAAAATTAAGTTTCATTATAAAGTTTTTCTTCTCTGAATCATCAGTAAAATTTCTCTGTTCTAAATCATCAAGAAGCTGTTCAAACAGATTGCTAGACAGATAGGGTAATACTATCCCTGTATTAATTACGGCTTTGTTATCTTTGTTGAGTAAGGTTAACTTTAAAACTTTTGGAAGTAATTGCTGACGAACAGAATTTGATAAATAGGGTAATAGTTTTTCCAAAACTCGCTCTTTTCTGTTCATATCTGAAATATCATTAACGATCTGAAAAACGTCATTTATTAGCTGATTGCTCTGCTCATAAGGAACAAGTTCAACCAAAGCAAGAGCGCGTTTAACCCTATCCTCAATACCTAACGCAATTTCTAACATTTCTTGACGCAGACTAGGAGAAAATGATAAGAATTCAGTCAAAACTTTGACTTTCTCAGAAACGTTTTCAATTAGGCGAACATCTCTAACAGCTTCACTCCAAACATCAGGGGCAAAGTTGGCAATTTTTCTCAGTAACTTTGCTCTAAACTTAGGCTTCTTAAATGAGCGAACAATCAATAAAATTTCTGTGAGATATTTGGGTAATATTTGACCCTTTAAAGAAATAATAACTTCGTTCAAAGCTTGGCATTTATAATATTCATCATGGATTTTATCAATCTCATTTAAGAAAAGAGGAAATAAATCAATCGGTAGATGAGGACACAATAAACAAATAGCTTCTTGTTTATCTGAATCTTCATAAAGAGTAGAAAATAAATCAAAAATCTCAGGTGTAAATTCTTGTGGCGCATGAACAATCAAATTTTTGATAATAGTTAAAAAAGCTAAGTGATCGTTATTTATAGCTCTTGCTACAATTAATATTTCATCCAAAAGATCAGCACTAGCTACAGGTATTAACTTATCTAAATTTGGATTGCGCCAAATTTCTTCCTTTTGTCTTTTAACACATTCTAAGGCTTCAGGAACTAAATGGGTAAAGTTTAAAGCTAATTCTACTAATTGTTCAGTTTTATCTTTGTAATCAGTGCTTATACGAATCTCGTTTAAGGCTTGATTTAATAACTCTTGATTATTAGGATAAGCGATCGCCAAGTCTTTCAAGCTACTAGCAAGACTACTATCATAATTTAATACGTCAGGTAAAATTTCAGGATATCGTTTAGCTACTATTTTGAAAGTTAGATCTTTAATGCTTATTTCATCTATGCTGTTGGCAACTTCCCTTGTCTTTTCTTGTAGTTCATCAGGTAGAAGATGAGCAATTTGTGCAAAAACATAGTAGATCCAAAATTGATTGGGAAATACCTTAATAACATCCAATAATTCAAACCATACTTCTACAGGTAAGACTGAAATTTTAACGATATGCTTGATAAACTCGTAAATTCTGCCAAAGGTTTCAAATCCTTCTTGAATTTCTGCTTCTACCCCATCCACTCTAGGAAGACGAAGGAGTAATTCTAAGATGCCAGGTAAATTATTAGCAGAGATATGGTCACGAACTGCCCATAAAACTAGAACATTTTCTTCAATATCGTTACTAATGGCTAAATAATCAAGAAGTAACTCATTAGGTAGGTACGGACCTATCTGTATAAGTGCCTTGGCTTTGTGCTTAGGCTCTGGAATCAATGAAACCATAGACAATGCTTGAGCTAAAATATTAAAGCGTTCTTCTGCTTCTGGTTTTCTATTGCAACTCTCAATGGCTAGAATATTAGCAAATTGAGATGCCAAGTAAATCTCGTCTTGTCCAAGATCCATACTATTAGTCACTTCAGTAATAAATTCAGGAAAAAAGACATCATCAACATAGGGAAGGACTTTTTCAATACTCTCAATTTGTAGCGATAAGTCTGATAATTCTTTAATTATTTTTAGGATATTAGCAATTACAATAAGACTTTTTGGAGCAAGAGAGGCAATTTTTTCTAAAGCACTTACACGCTCTAATTCTTCTTTAATATCGTTAACTTTTTCTAAGGCAAGAAGTAAAATATCATCAGAATCGGGAATCGCTTTAGCCATGCTAGTCAATGCGTCCACCTGATAATCCAAGTCATTGATTAAAGAAAGATTATCCAAACATAATTGTTTTAATCTCTGATTCTCAGGGAAGTGAGTCAGCAACTCAATAATAGCCCATACTTTTGAGTCACTGTCAATTGATTCTGCTAACTTTAATACTTTGGACAATAACTTTTCTGGATAATAAGGAGTAATTTTTGCTAAGATTTCAAATTCTTGATCATCATTACGTCGTTGAGATATGTAGGCAAGACATTGTTCTGCTTTCCAACGCTTATTCTTTGCTAAAAATACCAGTAATTCATCGGAGTAGTCATTGGCAAAAGTCCTAAATGAAGAAGTAATTAAGGCATAACGAAGTTGAAGAGCAATTGCTTTTGACTTTGATAGATACTCACCGTTAATGTATTCCTTTTCTACTTCTTCCCAAGCTGCTATTATATTGTCTAAAAAACTATCTTTTCTATCTTTTTCTAAAAAACTATTTGCACAAACAGCAGACTCTACAGCAGACTCCAAAGCTTCTAGGTAAGCGTGCTGTCCTTTTTCGGTTGTTAATGAAAGGATTTCATGAAGTTCCTGTTTATATGGCGTTTTTATAAAATGGAAAGCTAACTTTACCAATTGACATAGATCAAATTCAGCCAAAGGATTGTTTTGAGAAACTATCATGCTTTCCTCCTATGGAGTTTATTTAACATATTTTCAACAATAAGCATATTTGCTTGTGTATCAAAACTTGTTATATCGTCAAAGTGTAATTTTCTTTTTAAGAAATCATAAAAGCTTCGATGATAAATACGATAGTGCTGTTTATTGTTTTCTATTATTTCATTAAAACAATTACGCCACAGGTTAATAATTTCTGATACTGTATTGGTTGGGAATTTACTAATTTCCGCAATGTATGAGATAGAAGCAGGTGTGTGGAGAGCAGCGATAATTCTGATAACCTTTTCATCTATTTCTCGGAATCTATCTTTATAAGATTTTTCCATAAAATCCCAATGCTTATTGTAATATCCATTCAGTCCTTGCGGTAAATCATGAATACTATCCTTAATATCTTCTGAGAGTTTTTGCTCTTTAATATCTGTCATTACATAGAATAAATACATGAAGTTGCCTTCACTTTTTTTAGTGATCTTTTCGACAAAATCAGCATCACTAACCTGCCATTTCTCGATTTGTTGCCTTACACCAGGATCATTTAAGTAACTCTCGACATATAGCCGAACATCGTTGAGATTATCTTCATCATCATCCTTGATATCTATTCGTTTATTATTATTCACATAGAAATTCTGATCGTCTGCTTCACGGGAAGTAACAATGAAAAACACACCTTGAGGTAAGGCTTTAGGCAAACCAAGAATATTAAGCTCCCCATCTAACGGACTTCTCTTTGCTTCATCTAAAGCATCCACTAAAATAACTACTGTGTTATCTTCTTTGTTATCTTTCACTTTTTCTATTGCTTGTGGCAATAGATCTTCATCTATAAAATTTCTGTAAGTAAGTATTCTTTGTTCTGGTTGACATTCAGGCAATTTTGAATAAGGTAATTCATATTTAACAATCAGTTGAGAACAAATACTAGCCAAAAAACTTTCGGTTGAATCAGTTCCTTCAGTGACAAAATGATGAATCCACTCTCTGTCTTCGACTAATTTCGCCATCAATGCTGTTTTACCAATACCAGGCTCACCTTTAAGAATAATATAGCCTGAAGGAAAACTCTCATCTTTCAAATATTCATCAATTTGATCATAGATATATTCCCTTCCGACAAATTCCCTTGTCTTGTCATCAACAATATTTTTGAAAATCTGTCTAGGAATATGTTGTTCAATTTGATTAAATTCTCCTGCTGGGTTATGAGGATTAACGGGATTTTGCAGTCTATTCCATTCGTCTGGATCGACTACTTCACTAACTGTTACTCCCAAAAAATCACAAACATCTTTAAGATTCGCTCGATCAATGTTGCGTTTCTGAAATAGTCGTTCTATAGTTTTTTCAGATAAATAACATTTTTGAGCCAATTCTGTCTGATTAATACCTAGTTCTTTGAGTCGTCTTTTTAATAGTCTCCTTCCTTCATCGGTTATCCCAATAGATCTAGGCATGGTTAATTGTTCCTTTCTTTGAAAATACGTTCTTTAGAAATACGTCACGAAAACTTTGACTGATTGAAAAAAGTTTAACTTGAGATTGAGTCAACGAGAGTCTGACATCTTGTATCAGCATAGCGCAATTCTGGGAGAGTACGTTTTCTCTCTTTCAAAACTAGCGCCGAAGGACAGAGTAACTGTTCACACTCCCCCCTATCTTTAACGAGAGATCAAGGGTTTCGATAATTTTAGAGGGGGGGAGTGAATAACTACAGGACAGAGTATTCCAATATGTCGAATCTGTCGAATCTGTCCTTTAACCTGTCGGAAGTGGTTCTTCTCAGCCTGACAGGGGGAAACGCATAATGGGGCTATCAAAACAACATTCTCTCTATTGGGAGGAAAAAATATGTCAGAAGAAAAGTCATGGGCTAATGTAGCAAAGCTCGTCGGCTTATGTGCTGCTACACTGGGCGCACTGGTTGCAGCTGGTCGTTCTACGCCACCACCACCACCGCAGCCACCAAGAAACGAATCCAAACCCTAAACTCAGTAAACCAATTTGAAACTTAAAGAGGGAGTGGTTATTCTCCATTCTCTCGACTTCACAAGCATCTCAATTCAATCAAGGAGGAACAATGGCTATTCACTTATTACCCTTCATTGGGAAAGTAACATTAGGTGTTGGGAAAGTAACAGTAGGTTTTTTTACTGCTTATATCACTATTAAAGGCTGTGAAGCCGCTGCCAAGAAGGCTAATAAGATTTTAGACGAACATTATCCTCAGGTAAAATTTCGCCTTAATGCAACAATTGTTGATTGGGGGGTTAAGTTAGTCCAATCCACTGTTTCTTCAATGGTGGCTGAGGATAAAAAAGGCGAAGTGAAAAAACAGATAGATAATTTAACTACTGATGCCCTTTTCGAGTTGATTTATCGTCTTATCAAAGATAGCTTCAATGGAGGTAATGCACCCAATGGAACAGACTCAAAGGATTCCTCGGAAGAAGAGACCATTATTGAAGCCATTGCCTATGGAGCCTACAGCTACTTCATGGAACAAACAGCTTGACGGTGATAGCTGAAACTGACTAACTAAGTTGAAACTTAAAGAGGGAGTGTTTATTCTCCATTCTCTCTTTACCCAAACCCTAAATAAAAAATAAAATGACAGCGATCGCTTACTACCCAAAGGCGATCGCTTTCACAAATTGGAGTTATGGTGATAAAAAAAATCTTAAAAAATCAACATTATATATTGTTATGTTGATTCAATAATTTTTATCCCTGCTCTAAATTCTCGCAGTGCTTGAGCATGATTTTCTATACCAATACAACGCATCAATAAACCTACATCTAAACTCGGTAAAAGTTGCGATTTACTAACAGCCTCATATCCCTCATTTCCTAAACTATAAAACAATAACTCATCATTCATCCAAAACCAAACTTCAGGAATTTTTAACCGTTTGTATGCTTCCAGTTTATTAATTCCTCCACTACTAACAACCACCTCAATTACTAAATCAGGATGCTTTCTATTTGCCCCCAACTCATAGGATTTATCACCTTCTCTTTTAACCTTTTCAAATTCATTTTCTAAGGTGACAGAACCAGTAGGAGTAAAATCTAATCCCAAAAATTCTAAATAAATTTCTAGTAAAGCACCAATACGTTCTTTGATAGTTTCGTGTTTTTTACCCGGCATTTTTCTAATCTCCAAAACTCCATCTAAAAAAGATAACCTTAACCCTGGGCGATCAATTAGCTGTTCAACAGCTTTAAATTCTCTCCAGGTTAAGTCACTAATTAAAATTGGTTCTGCTTCTGGTTCAATGAGTGTAGTTATCATAATTTAAACCCAAATTTAGAGAGTGAATTTTGTTCAATATGATATCATCTAAAAATATATTATCATAAAAAATATCATGCAAGTATAGAAACCGAGAGTAAAAAATGATCAATTTGGTAAATATGAACTAAGCTGTTGTGCATTTAATTTATATAAGTGGAACAGGCATCTTGCCTGTTAAACAAGAGTTTAGAATATTAGGATTATACAATTTAGCTGTGTAACAGCTTACCATTCCAAAATACGGCGCAGTTATCAGTTTCCAGCATCCGTAATTTTTTAATGGTAAATAACCGTTGTCTTCACTGTAATATCAACATTAAGTTTTTTCCGCAAAACATTGAAAATAGCCGTCAAATTATCCATCGTCGGATTACATTTTATTGTCCTCATTTATAATGCTAATTCCATTTTGCCAAACGGTAAATTTAGACGGCTGAATTTTGAGTTATCGCCTAGAAAAACAAGGTTGCTTTGAAACTATTACGGAAAATGGCGTTCATTACGGTGTTGAAGTTTTTGGCAAAATTTTCGACAATCTTTCCCCACAAGGACTATACCCAGATGACTGGATTCAAGATTTTACATCTCTATCTAATGAGTTTAAAATAGAAGTGATAGAAGAATTTTGAAAATTTTAATGGAGTTAATCTCAATGAGCGCATTATTTAATTTACTCGAAAAAATTAAAACCAACCCAGGCTTATATTTGGGAATAGCATCTATCAGTAATTTACGGATGTTTATTTTGGGATATCGCTTTTCTCGTTCTGAATTAGGTATTACTAATACTGAAACTGAAAGTGATTTTTATAAAAACTTTCAAACTTGGCTACAAAACCGCTTATCTATCCATACTGTTAACGCTTGGGATAAAATTATTTTACTCACCTGTATTGATGAAAAAGCTGCATTTGATTACTTTTTTCAATTACTAGATGAATTTATCCAAAGAGACAAAAGCCAAGATATTGAACCAAATCTAGCTGAACCATCCTCTAAAAATTCTCAAAAAGCTGCCTGAAGAATAACAGTGAATCTTAGTGTGTTTGGTGTACATTTGGCTCGTTATGCTGCTCATGATCGATCGCTTGTTGCGGGAATTTTAAGATGTACCAATGCTTTCTGTAACACACTGGGCTTAACACTCAACCAAATTTGATGGCGCTCATCTTCAGTATACCCAACAACAATAGCCCCAATAGGTGAACCAATATCTGGATACATTTCTGGAGTCATATCTCCACTATCAACAAAATCAGTAATCTGAACAAGACCCTTCACTACTTCATCATCTAAACTAACAAAAATCCCAAATGGCGCATGATACTCGACTCTACCGTGAATCAGTTCACCTAACCGATATTTAGATTTGATTTTTTGCCAAAACTGATCGCTCATAGCACTACCTTGGTTTTAATACTCTTGGATATTGGTTGAGGATAGGAAACAAATGATGAGGAACTGGTAATTCAAATTTATCTGTGCCTTGATAGGGTTTTTCCAGGGCTTGGAAATATTGTTCATAGATTTCTGAGTCTATTGTAACTTCCAAAATCTCATCTTTGTAATACCGATGATATTCCTCTGCTAGACTCCTACTATTGGGTGCTGCAAAGTAGCATTTGCCGTCAGCAGTTGGAGGATGGTAGGGAAAGTCATCATGATGAAATCCGTGTTCTACAAGATTTTGTCCTTTGCCTTTTTGAGTAGCTTTATAAATTGTAATAGTGTTTATCGTATTCAAACAGAAGAAAATTTATTAAGTAGAAGATTTTTTTGTAATTATAATAACATATAGCAATTTTCATAACTATTCAAAATTTTTGATCAGTAGCGATCGCTTCCCTATCCGTAAACATCGCATTTAATAATAGTTAAGGAAGTACAAAAAAAGGAAGTAGAGCGATATCGCTTTTCTCAAAGATGTTTAACAGTGAAATTATTGGGTTTTTAGCAGAAATACATAGTAAGATTAGATAAGTTAGCAGAAATTCACTCGCCACATCATGAATTACAGAGATTATATCACAATCGAACCCAATAAACGCGGTGGTAAGCCTTGTGTACGTGGCTTGCGAATTACAGTTTATGAGGTGCTTGAATACCTAGCTTCTGAGATGACGGAAGCGGAAATTCTTGATGATTTTCCCGATCTAACGCGAGAAGATTTAAAGGCTTGTATTGCTTATGCGGCTGATCGTGAACGTCGGCTGATGATTTCGACTTTATCAGCATGAAATTACTATTTGATGAAAACTTATCCCCCAAATTATCCACCCGTTTGAGCGATATTTTTCCAGGCCCGCTTCATGTTCGGGATGTAGGCATGAAAGCAACAATAGACCCGATAGTTTGGAATTATGCAAAAGATAATGATTTGATAATCGTCTCGAAAGATGCTGATATGCACGATTTGAGTTTAGTGTTTGGGAATCCTCCAAAAGTCATCTGGCTTAGACTGGGAAACTGTTCTACCTGACAAGTTGAAAATTTACTGCGTCGGGAGTTCAGTACAATCAAATTATTTTATGAAGATGAAAATTCATCCTTACTTGCTCTCTCATAATCGCACTTAAACCACAACTAGCGATCGCTTCCCTCGCCGTAGGTATCGCACTTAGTAATAGTTAGGGGTTGCTGAGAAAGTCTTTCCGTGAGGGCATAGGAGTCAGGAGTCAGGAGTCAGGAGTCAGGAGAAGATTTGAAAATTTCTTTGCCATCTCTTGAAATCCCAAAAAATGCACACTTTTTCCGGTATACCCTTCAAAACCCTTGCACTAATTTCTGTGTTTATCAGCCTCTAACCTTTGATATATCAAGGTTTTAGGTTTATTCAGCAAACCCTAGTTAAGGAAGTACAAAAAAGAAGTAGAGCGATCGCACTACCATCTATGAAATTGACTTAGTATTGAACAATTTTCATCCGAGACAAAAATTAGTCTATCAAGTTTCTCTTGAATTAGAACAACCTTACCTTTTATAGTTTACAGGTTGCCCATCTTCGAGGGTGTAAATGTCCTCTTCTGGATCGTTGAGGAAAGTAAAGCTAGGGTTGGTTGAGACTGCATCTAACCAGGTTTGTTCGTTGAGATCATCCTCCTCTGGCATTAGCAGGATAATACGCACCCGACTGGCTTTGTCTTGGGGAAGGGGATGATCTAGCTGAATTTGTCCTTGTTTATTTAAGATACCTGTGGTTTCAATCGCACGCATGGTTTCAGGCACAAAACATCATTGGGTTCAATAGACATCTCCACAACAGAATGTATTAATTTGTCATAAATTGTAGGGGCGAAGCTTATGGGCGATAATTTAACGGAAAAATCAGAGATATAGATATCCCATAAGCTTCGCCCTGCCCCCATAAATAAGTTCCATAATTTCTTTTCTGGAGATGTCTAATTTTAACACTTTCTTCCGTGCAACCAGAAGGTAATTAGGTGGAATATATTAAGAAATTAAGGTGCGTTACATTTCATTAACGCACCCTATAGAATTGGCAAACTGGCTTACCACAACGGGCTAATTTAAAAGACTTTCATATTCATCGTGATTACCGATCCAAATCCAATAATAATCGTCACCCTTTTTTAAGGCTAAGGCTCTATATCCACCAGTGACACGGGCAGACCAAAGATTTTTACTGACTTTTTTGAAGTGCAAAGAGGGATGAAGTGAGTTTTCCTGCCAAAGCTGATAAGCCTTCCGCGCTTGCTCTTGCATCTCAGGTGACAAATTAGCATAAGTTTTCCAAAACTCACTCGTTGCAAAGGATTTCATCAAGATCCCTCACGTTGTTGGCTGCAATATCTTTTTCTGCCTGAGCAATAAGGCGATCTAATTTCCCTGATGCTAAATCTGCCTCAATTTGCCGATCCCACATCTCATCAATATATTCTTGAAGCCACTTTGCCAGATCACGAACTTCACTCTCTGGCAATTGCTTGATTGCTGATTCAACTTCTAGGAGAGTAGTCATATAAGATTTTACATTTCAAGAACTTTTCTATATTATTACCAATTATAGCATTGAAACGCTATTGAGATGGTAGCTATTTGACTGATCCCACTTATTAAAGATGTTTAATGGTGAATTTATCAGGTGCATTACATTTCATTAACGCACCCCACAGAATTGGTGATCGCTTACTCATGAGATCGCAGTTAATCACAGTTAAGGAATCACAAAAAAGGAAATTGAGTGATCGCTTCTTCTGCTAAAGCCTCCAGTTTGCCGTCTGCGATGTCTTGTTCTAGCTGCTCATCCCAACGCTGGTAGTCTATGTCTAAGATCCATTGCCGGAGTCGCTGAAACTGCTCTGGTGGAAGCGTCAGAATAGCTGCTTCAATTTGTTCAATGGTTGACATTTCAGGTTATAGTTTTTTGACTTCAATCACATTATAGCTTTGTAGAGAGGAGTAATTCTAATTTTTACCTCACAGATCGCTTATAATCAATGTATTATTGTATATCTAAAAATTTAAAATATGTCACTCGCTGAGTTAATTCCTCTAGTCAATAATCTGAGTCAGTCAGATAAATTATCACTCTTGAAACTCCTAGCAAAACAAATCCCAAATGCTGAATTACAAGTGATCTTTTCTGCCTCAGAGTATCCAATTTGGTCGCCCTACGACTTAGTAGTTAACGAAGCACTAGAAAATAAAGATTGAGCGATCGCTTTTCTCAAAGATGTTAAACAGTAAATTTAGACGGCTGATATTTATAACTTAATTCAAGAGCATTGCAAAAGCTATTTAGTTGATTAAGCAAAGCATTATAGTAACTGTAAGCATCCTCTTGTTTATCTTGGAGATTAGCATATAAAGTTAACTCTGGTTCTGGTGCTAGGTGATCTTTAGGGATATCTAAACCTGCTTCAGATAACCGTGTTGAGGCAATTGCAATTAATAATGCTCCAATTGTATTAGATTCACCATTGTGAAGATCATTCAGTCCAGGTAATATTGTTTCTGCACCTGGTAATTCATTAAGATTCATGATTGATTTTCCTCCAGGTTATTTTCACAACGTTCAATAAATTTCTCAATTCTACTTCTAAGGATATCAGGGTTTAGAGAGGGAAATCTGATTAGTTCAGGTGCGATCGCTTCAAAGCAATTCCGTAAATCATTCAAAGAGAATAATTTCTGTTTATACATGGCTTCAATATCTTTAATATCACGGTCAAATCCCCTGGATAGTTTAGCAAGAGCTTGGGCGGTAAAATCATAGTGATAAAACGAAATTTGACCTCGTTTGCCAATGAATACACTTCTATCACGCCATCCAGGAAGAGGTGGTAAGAAATCCTGGGGAGATGCTAATTCGATATTAATGTTTAATTCTTGTTTGAGTTTGGCAATAGCTTGAAAAATGCCTGGTGGTTCAGGATCTAGACGAAGATCAACATCAACTGTGGAGTTACGCCATCCAATTAGTAGCGCACTAGCTCCTCCTGTAAAGTAGATGCAGCCTGAACCCTGAGCTTCTCTACCTAAGACTTGCATCAGACGTTCTAACTTTTGAGTGTCAATGTTTTCACGCATATTTTTATTGATTTATTTGTTTGGAAGTTGAGCGATCGCTTCCCTATCCGTAAACATCCCATTTAATAATAGTTAAGGAAGCACAGGAAAAGGAAGTGGAGCGATTTCTCTTTGCAAAGATGTTTATTAGATTTATTGACCTCGCCCTGGCTTACAGTCGGCAAAACTTAATGCCTCTGTGTCTAGAAAGCTGGCGATTCTCTTTCAGAGACACTACGTGAACGCCATCTCAATTATTGCTTCAACGGGATAATCAATTTCATTAGCACGAGAAATCAAGGCATCCTGAATCCAGTCTGGTAAGTGTTTTAAAATAATTTCCGCATCATCGGATGAAATTTGCTCCGAAGGTTTCACTTGCATGGGTTAGGACTCGATATGGATTTTAACATTATATGGTGGCTCAGTCGCTCTCAAAATGATCGCCTCTAGTTCTAATAGTAACGCAGGGTTTTTCGAGTAAGGTATTGTCTGCACCGCAATTCTTACATCTTCACTTTGATCCTGAAACAAGAGCAGCGATAAATACAATTATTGTCAGAGCTAACAGGATGATCGTTCCGACAACCAGATCCGGTTGCGGATTAAAATAGTTGATTTGGAAAATTCGATCAATCCCGATCAATCCCCAAGAGATCACTAGAAAACCGAAGACAGACCATGCTAGTCTTTTACTTAATGGCTCGTCGATATCCTTCCATTCCTCCTCAATCGTCCGGTGGTTCGCTAAAGTACCGTAAAACATAAAGACAAGATAAGAAACAATAAGTGTGACGAAAGTGATCGAAGATATCCAGGGATAAGTTCCAGAGATTCTAATCGCTGTGAGTCCGGCCAGCGTGTTAATACTCAAACCCCAAATGATTAACAAAACCCATTGTAAGTAACGCCGTCTTAGATTCGACTCTAGAGAGATACTGATCTCGACGAAAACATTCCAGACCAATCCACAAAATGGCATAATACTATAAAAAATAAAGACGATAATCGAAATTAGACTTATCACAATAGTAGTCAGTATTATCCTCCCTTGACAAAATAGAAAGCATAAAAAGTTAAGCACAATCCGCAGGCTTGAAATAAGGATACGAATAGTTAGCAGAATCGTTGTAATTGAAATATCGGCAACCGCGAGGGAGATCAAAACAAGTGGGTTGCGAGAGCGAAGCGATACAGTATATTTTCTCTCAGTAAAAAGTATAACTTTTTCGGCGATCAAATTGTTTACAAACATGGCATATTCAAAAGGAGTATCAAGCCATTTAAGCCCATTGAAAGCAAAATCGCTCATCCTCTCAATGACCGATAAGACAGGAGTTTCTACCAAACATCTATGGATTATATGAAATACCATCACGCCAAGATAAACTACCAAACTTCCAACCAAAAAATAATGATAATAATCTTTGATTCGGCTTGAAATCCAGAAATTCACAACATAAAAGATTGAGGCTTGAAGTGAAATAACAAACAAAAATCGCAGTGTGTCCCTAGAGGATTTCAGGGTGATTTTTCTAATGTCGAACGGTATCTTAAAGGTGGATGAATTCAAAAATATTCTCAGTTTATATTTTAAAGCTATATCTTCTTGATTTTTCATCTTTTTAAACCATAATTCCATCAATTTATCGACAGGAAATGATTGAATTTGAAGCTTTGAAGATTCTTCATTTAAAAAATCAAGAATATGAGAAAAACTCAAG
Source organism: Sphaerospermopsis sp. FACHB-1094 (assembly GCF_014696195.1). Lineage (NCBI taxonomy): Bacteria > Bacillati > Cyanobacteriota > Cyanophyceae > Nostocales > Aphanizomenonaceae > Sphaerospermopsis > Sphaerospermopsis sp. FACHB-1094. The sequence goes on from NZ_JACJPT010000003.1 coordinate 14,009, forward strand.
TTTTCATATTGTTCTCGTAAGATTTTTTCAATTTCACTTTGTGAGCTACTGTTGATTTTTTTTATTCTTTCTAATTGTCTTTTAATTTCTTCTTTAAATTCTTTTTCTTCCAAGGAGAATAATGAACTTGTTCTATACTCACTATATCTATATGATGAACTTGTTCTACTATTTCTGTATTCATTTAGTAATTCTTCTTCAATTTCCGTTGGTGATTCTTCGTATATTTTTCCTACCATTTCTAATTGTGTTTCTATTTCTGCCGGAAAAAAAGAAGGCACATATAATAATTCATTACTAATATTCCTATTACTTATTCTTGAAATAAGTTGGCCAAATGAAGGAATGAATAAAATACTTAACTCTTTTTCCTTAATAATTGCTAGATTATATTTGTGTTGTAAAGACGCTAAATCATTAGCTATTGAATCTTCTGCTGCTTGCAAGTCTTCATATTGTTTGTTCAATTCTTGAATACGCTTTTTAGTCCAATATTCTCGAATTTCTAATTCTTTATTATATTTTTGCTGATAATCGTACTGGATAATCCCCCAAGCTACGCACCATAAAAGCAGGAATGCTGAGGGAATTAATCCATTAGCTGTCTCGACTGGCAATAGATCGAGGAAATACCCGCCTCCGATCGCAACGAGACTGGCAATAGTAATTTCAGTGGGTGTTAACTCTCGAAATTTGGGATTTACGAACAGTAGTAAGGGGATAACTAAAACGACTCTAATGATTGGTATATTAGATCGTAGGAAAGCAAAAAAATATTGTACCGATGACGCGGTAGACACGGGAAAGCGATTAAACACTACACCAACAATATCATTGATACCGATGGATAAAATCGCAACGACCAAGCAGAGAGTTAGTGCGGGAACAGTCAAAATAAATCTAGATATAGAGTAATCCACCCAAAATTCAATATCGAGTAAGGATATTTTCTTGTTTTCCTTTTGCATAGTTCATCTTTCCCCTTCCGTGAACCAATGACTCTGTTCTCTGATTGATCCATATTATACAGCATTGCCTGACAAATAAAATAGGGAGAATTCAAAGTTAAGCTACACAACCACCATGATTTATACCCAAATTCTTAATCGTGGTGATAAAGTTGTTTGCACTCCTCTACATTTTTATTCTTGTATTCCCCAACAATTTCCACCTTTCCACCTCCAACCTTAACCTTTCATTCTCCATCCTTAACGCCAAAATCTCATTCTTCTGCAACTCAATTAACGACCTTTGACTAATTACCTCACCAAAGGCTTTTTTCCGGTTTTCAATCCCAAACCATCTTTGATAAGTCTTTGTATGTTCATCAACAGTATGACCTAAATTATCTGCTGCTGCTTTAATTGGTATTCCCTGAAGATGCGCTCTAATTGCACAAGCATGGCGTAAATCATAAGGTTGAAATTCAATTCCCACTTTTCTAAACCATCTGGATATATCTCTTCGCATCCAATTAATATTTTGTACAGAAGCAATTTTTTCAAGTTTTTTTGCTAAAATATTTAATGGTTTGGGATTTTTTAAATCAAATAATTCCACCCATTCAGTCACAAAAGGAATAACTTCTCTATATCCAGTCTTTGTATTTTTATTCACCTTCCAAGTATGATCTAGATTTTGGGGAGACATCCACCAATTAATATCCGGTTCTACAAATAATTCCCTTGGTCTTAACCCATAAGTTGCCAACATTCCATATACCCATCGCCACATTTCCCAAGTGTCTATTTCATCAGTAATATTTGTATTTTTGCGGTTGACGGCGAATTTTTCAAAGAGTTCAAAAGCAGATATAATTTTTTCATCATCGGGTATTTCTCGATAAGCAGGAGTGACATGATCTCGTTTAACATCCAATTGAAATCCTAAATTAAAAGTTTTTATCAAAACTGAACTTACCGCAATTAATTCATTTTTTTTATTACCATTAACTGAATTAATCACTTCCTCAAAATTTTCTTTAGTAGCTAAAGTTGTTAAATCAAAATTTCTTTTAATCACAGATATATAGTTAGCAAAAGTATTTTCACTGGTGATGGTTTTCTGACGAGTTTGATAATATTTTTCCTCAAAGGTATCTAATAATTTCCCAATTGTTTTGATCTCTTGCTTCTCTCTAGATTTAATTCCTAAATACTTATCATTCCACTGGAAAGTATGACGAGCAATTAATTTACCCAACTCGTAACTTTCCTCAATTGCAGTTTTTAAACCCTCTAAATTTGCGGGTATTCCTAGAGATAAATCATACTGTTTTTTCTGTTTACCTACACTTTGATCACCTGGTTTTAAAGGTAATGTAGCTCGTAATTGCAGAGAATTTCCAGTTTGTTTAATACTAACTTTAATTCTCTCTCTTTTTAAATTACTATTAGCTTCAATTAACTTCTGTTCAAAAACTGCTTGATACTGTAATTCTGTTGCTTTTATTTTCGCCATTCCCTATACCTACCGTCTGTAGTGTTCTGCGGTTCAAAATCTATACAAAATCTGCAAACATATCTGCGAACCAGTCCCCGGAGTCTGTATTTGCATCCTTATGTAGAGATGGGGGATAGGTTTCCGATATTAACTTTTGGCGATGCCTGCGGCGGGCTGCGCCTACGCAATTTCCCTGATTTTACTGACTTATTCCCTAAATATTCACTTATTTATAAAAGCTGAAATAGTGAAAATAAAATGTTATGACTGAGCAAAATTACCTGAAAAAATAAGTTCTTTAGTAACATTTTCAGCATATCACCTGTTCCCATAGCAGTTATATGGTTCCTGGTGGTGTGATGTGCGCCCCCACCTTAACTGATATTACCCGTGCTTGGGGGATTTTAGAATATTTCCGCACCAATTGGTTAGAACCAGTTTGGTTAGGATGTTCTTTAGAAAGATATGAGGAAATTCAATCTTATGAGGATTTCCAAAAATGGTTAAATGAAGATATCAAACACCGAGAATCTGACTTAGGTTTATACTGGCGTATGGGTCTAGATATCGGGTTAGATAGATATGGTGTAGGTGTGGGTAAATTTGTCACTTGGGGATATTTACCCCATGAGGATAGATATAATAAACCTACCATTGAAGGACGTAACGCTGCGGTAATTATGAAAAGCGGTGTTTACGATGGTTGTAAAGATACTCATAGATTGATGGATCAGGCTTTTGCACGGGAAAATTTAACCCATTCTTGGTATAATGAAGGTACTCAAGATTGGCATCCGAGCGATCGCAAAACGTCCCCAACTATCAAAAACCAAAAAGATTTTGAAGGTGCATATTCTTGGTCAAGTGCAGTATTACACCAAGACTTAGGAAGATTAGAAGCTGGACCTTTAGCACGTCAATTAGTTGCAGGTGGAAAACATGGAGAGTCATGGCAACATTATGACCCATTTATTTTAGATGTCTTCAAAAAAATGGGCGGTGCAAATGTTCACCTCAGACAACTAGCGAGAGTTCACGAATTAGTCAAATTATATCGGCAAGCGGAACGTTGTTTGAAGGAGTTCAAATTAAACGAACCCTGGTATATTAAACCCCAAGAAAAAGACGGTAAAGGTTGGGGTGCAACAGAAGCAGCAAGGGGCGCTTTGTGTCACTGGGTGGAAATAGAACAAGGTAAGATTAAACAATACCAAGTTATTGCCCCCGGAACTTGGAATATTGGACCCCGTGACGGTGCTGGTAAACGTGGACCTGTGGAAGAAGCGTTAATAGGTACACCTATTGCTGATCCTAATGATCCTGTAGAAGTTGGCCATGTTGCCCGTTCTTTTGATTCATGTTTGGTGTGTACTGTTCACGCCCATGATGCTAAAACAGGAAAAGAATTAGCCCGTTTTCGCACTGCTTAATTTATGTTTTGAGTTATGTTTTATAGGGTGGGTTTTTCCCACCTGATTTAACTTTGAGATTGATTTATTTTTTGCCGAATAGCCTATTATATTTCTATCAATTTAACACATTTTTCAATGTAACATCTCTAGTATGTGTTTTATAGTCCCCAAATTTTACTCAAGTTACACCCATCTAATCAGAATTTTCCCCATCTCTACGCCCTAGTTCATAAATACCCGCACCCATACATGACAGTATACCTGTGCTAATTCCCCAACTCTCACCTAAACTGATTTCTAAACCCCAGTTAGATAATGCACCAAAGATGAAAAAAGGTACAATGCTAAAAAGTGAAGCGTAAAAAGCATTTTGTGATTCTCTGGCTTTGCGGGTTTTTTCAAATTCTGTTTCACTGGTGTAAAGGAATCTTTCGGCAAAATTAAACCAGCGATTTAATTGATCTATTACCCATTCTCTGGTGGATGCTAAAGCTAAATATAAAGCTAAAGACCATAAACAAGCTCCAGCGATCGCAATTTTATCTAACTCAAATCTAAAGGGCAATATATCAAACATGGTATCAGGTAACTTGGCAATAATATTTAATATTACCTCTTAATATTACCTTAAATTCCTGGGTAAATCTACATCTTTGCAGCTTTTAACCCCAAAGTTGCCCTCAAATGACTACTTCTGTCGCTGGGTGGGAAGATGAGGTGATAGGGCGGTAGGGGAAGTTAATAACCCTATCACCAGTCACCAGTCACCAATTACCATCTACCATCTAGATTTGCTACTGTAGAAGTAGTGCAAATTATGAAAATTCTTATCAGAGCAAAAATTATGACGGTATTTGAATCTAACAACCCCCGTTCCTACAGTCAAGAACAGGTGCAGCAAATTCTACAATTAGCGATCGCTCGTCAAACCGATGATCGTGATCAAGAATTTTCATATCAGCAAATTATCGAAATTGCTGCCGAGTTACAAATTTCACCAGAAGCAGTTAAACAAGCGGAATGTGATTGGATAGTCCAACAAAGCGAAGTACAACAACGCAAAGCTTTTGATCTTTACCGCCAAGGTAAATTTAAAAAGCGTCTGGGTAATTATGCAATTGTTAATAGTTTTTTCATACTTGTAGATTTGGTTGGTGGTGCTGGTCTTTCTTGGTCACTATACATTTTACTATTCTCTGGACTCACCATTGTACTTGATATTTGGAACACCTTTCAAAGCAAAGGTGAAGACTATGAAGCTGCTTTCCAAAAATGGAATCGTAAGCATCAAATTAAACAAACTATCAATACAGTTCTAAATAAATGGTTTAAAGCATTACAAACACATTAAAATTGGTAATAGGTAATGGGTAATGGGTAATTGGTGAGTGATTACTGCATTTAGTAGTATTGGTTTCAGAAATCAATAACATATAAATCAAAGATTGTCATGGCAATTTGACATGATTTTTGATTGAGCTTGCGGTATGATCAAAAGATATAAATAATGGCTCTTGTGGTTTTCCCATCTTCAGGAAAACAGAAGACATTTTAAAAACTTGGAATATAATAAGTAATTCCTCAATCCCTCACCAGGTTGATCTACCATTTCAGTCAGCAAGAAGCCATGAAATCAAGGGAAAATGCGGAAATAACTTAGCATTATTTATCATGCAGTCACTCTTCTTTGATCATGATATGCTGCTTAAATCCTGATTGCAAAAATCCTCAAAATCCAGAAGGAAAAGAGTTTTGTCAAACTTGCAATACTCCCTTAGTACCACTTTTAAGAAATCGTTTCCGTGTGATTCGGGTGCTTTCCGATGAAGGAGGTTTTGGCAGAACCTATTTATCAGAAGATACAGATAAATTAAATGATTGTTGTGTCGTTAAACAGTTAGCACCAAAATTTCAAGGAACTTGGTCACAAAAAAAAGCAATGGAGTTGTTTTGTGAAGAAGCAAAACGACTGAGAGAACTGGGAGAACATCCACAAATTCCCACTCTCTTAGCTTATTTTGAACAAGATAACTGTCTGTATTTGGTACAACAGTTTATTGATGGACAAAATTTATTACAGGAGTTGCAATTACGGAAAAACTACAAAGATTGGGATATTCAATCTATTTTGTTAGATTTGTTGCCTATTCTCAAATTTATTCACAGTCGTGGAGTTATTCACCGAGATATCAAACCGGAAAATATTATCCGCCGCAAAAGTGACGGAAGATTAACTCTCATTGATTTTGGTTCTTCTAAACAATTAACAGCTAAAGTGCAGAAAAAACATGGAACTTCTATAGGTTCACATGGTTATTCTGCCATTGAACAAATCAGAGATGGTAAAGCGTACCCTGCTAGTGATTTATTTAGTTTGGGTGCTACCTGCTTTCATTTATTAACGGGAATTTCTCCTTTTCAGTTATGGATGGAACATGGATATAGTTGGTTAAATAATTGGCAATCTTATTTGCATTCTCCTCTCAGTTATGAGTTAGCAATAATTATTGATAAGTTACTACAAATAGATATTCGGAATCGCTATCAATCTGCTGATGAAGTGATTAGAGATTTAAGTAAACAGTACACACATCTACTAGCACCAGCTAGTAATTCTTTATTATCAGCACCAGCAAAGAAAGCTAATGTTTATCCTCAAAAATATATTTTGCTGAGAAATTCAATTTTAATAGTAGGAACAATAGTATTTTTAGGGTTGGGAGAATTTGGTTATAGACACTTTCACCAACTACAAACAACTCTTTTTTCTCGCTGGAGTCCCCTGCAAAATAGGAAAAGTCAAACTAAGAGTGATACTATTGTTCAACAACCACCACAGGAGTCTTTAGAAAAAATTTCTTTATTGAAAACTATCACAGAACCAAATGAATCAATTTCCTCTGTAGCTATTACTCCAGATGCTCAAACTATTGCTAGTGCTGGTAATCGCATTATTAAACTATGGAATATTACCACAGGTCAAGAGATTTATTCACTGCAAGGACATACACAAAAAATCAATGTCGTGGCTATTAGTCCTGATGGTAAAATTTTGGTCAGTGGTAGTGATGACAAAACAATTAAAGTTTGGAATTTAGCAACAGGTCAGTTAATTCATACCTTAATTAGTCATACTGATTCAGTTCATGCTTTGGCTATTAGTAAGGATGGGAAAACTTTGGTTAGTGCTAGTGATGACACAACTATTAAAGTTTGGAATTTAGCAACAGGAAAGCTAATTATTACTCTCAAAGATCATACTTATTGGGTACGTTCTCTGGCTATTAGTCCTGATGGTTTTACTTTAGCAAGTGGTAGTTTTGATAAAAGTATTAAACTGTGGAATATCACCCAAGAAAAATCACCAGAAAAATCACCAGAAAAATCAATTCATTCATTAACTCCTAATTCCCAAACTGTGACATCTTTAGCTTTTAGTCCAGATGGTAAAATTCTCGCTAGTGCTAGTCGCGATCGCAAAATTAAACTGTGGAATCTCAATACAAAAACGGAAATTCGTACTATAACTAAACAAGATTATAATGTCACATCTTTAGCTTTTAGTCCAGATGGTAAAACTCTTGTTAGTGGTAATCGAGATTGTATAGAATGTCATCCAACTATTAAACCTAATATTAAACCTAATATTAAACTATGGGATGTGGCTACAGGTGAGGAAATTTCCTCTATTACTGGACATACTAACACCGTCACATCTTTGGTTTTTAGTGCTGATGGCAAAACTTTAGTTAGCAGTGGAGAGGATAATAAAATTAAGATTTGGCGTTTTTCACAATAATGTAGGAACTGGGTAATTGATAATTGATAATTGATAATTGATAATTGATAATTGATAATTGATAATTGATAATTGATAATTGATAATTGTTTGATGCCAAGTTTAAAACCTTTCCTTTTAATGAGAAAAAGATGTAATTGTCAATTGTCAATTGTCCATTATCAATTGTTATCGTCTATCTCTTTCCAAATCATCAATTACTGTTTGTAAATACCACTCCTCCGACATACCTGGATAAAAATCTTGCTTTTGCTCAATTAATCTTGCGGCTATTTCCCAATGTCCTCCAACCATGCGTAATAGTCTTTGACGTAATAAATTATAGGTGGCTTTGTTGGTTGCTGGGATAGATGATTGAATTTTTTGCAGACTATTTAAAACTAGTTGATAATTCTCCCAGTCTTCTTGTTCACAATAGATACTAGCTGCTTTTTGGTAATCTTCCACAGCATTGGGCATTTCTTCTAAACAAGTGTAGGCAATACCACGATTATAGTAAGCTAACGGATGCTCAGGATTCATTTGTATTGCTTGAGAATAATCTTGAATTGCTGCTAAATAATTGCCCATTGATTGATAGACATTACCTCTAGCAATATATACTAAATTGTCTTGGGGTTGTATTTTCAAGGCTTGATTGATATCAGCTAAAGCCCCTTGATAATCTCCTATTTGAGAACGAGCTTTTCCCCGATTACGATAAACAATAGCATCTTGAAAATTTAAATTTATTGCCTGATTAAAATCTGCGATCGCCTCTCGATATTGACCCATTTTACAAAGTACCACCCCACGACAGCAATAAGCTTGGGCATCTTGAGCATCAGCTTTTAATATCCAATTTAAATCAGCGATCGCCGATTTTGTATCTCCCTTTTCTGCCTTTTCTAATAATTGTGTGAAATAATCTTGAGTAGATATAATTGCTGCTGATTTATTGATTTCTTGATTTGGTTTTGGTTCAGCTTTGGGTTGTAGTTGTTTAATCTTCTCTAAACAAAGACACGCATTTTCTTTATCTTTTTGTGCTAAATATAATTCTGCTGCTTTTTTAAAATTAGCGATCGCCTCTAGAATATTTCCTTGTTTGCGCTGCACTATCCCCCGTAAATCATAAGCACCAGCATCATTAAATTTAAACTGAATCGCTTTTTCTACATCTTCTAAAGCACCAGGAAGATTTTTTAAAGTTAATTTTGCTAACGCCCGAAAATAATAAGCTTTGGCATTTTCTCCATCCAGCTTAATAGCTTCATTATAATCAAAAACTGCTTGTAAAGTCGCACCGGATTTATAATAAGCTAAACCCCTTTCTATGTAAGCTTTACTAAAGTAAGGATCTAGCTGTATAACTTGGTTAAAATCTTCAATAGCACCAGCATAGTTTTTTTGTTTCGCTTTTTCTAAGCCGCGATTGTAAAATTCAGAAGTCATAATTTAGTTTTTTCTATGAACTCGATTTAAATTGATTTAAAACAATATTATATCACAAATTTTATTATATCACAAATTTTTGTTGTTGTCGTGTTGTAGGGGTTTAGCAATGCTCAACCCCTACGGAAAATGTGATTTTTCGATATACTTGTCATCAAATATAAAGTGGATATATCCCCGACTTATTTAAGAGATCGGGGATTTGAGTATTACGTTTTTTAAGGTTGAATTAAACTGGGAGAAGTCAACACGAAAACATCCCTAGTTCCCGGTGCTGGATTTTCAGACTTAATCGGGCTAATAAAGTGGAAAAACTCATGATCATTAACTAAAAGCAGTTCTCCGGGCTGGAGTATTTTATGAAAAACTGGTTTCTCTTTTTTAGCAGTATATAAATGTGTTTCTCCACCTTGAATATTGTTCCTACCAACAGAAAAAATGCCAATAAAATCAGTTCCATCTTGATGAATACCTTCAGGTGCGGGATTTCCTAAATGACCTGGTGAACAAGTAGTTCTGATTTGATGAATACCAATTTCTGCTTCTGGATGGAGTTTGCAAGAATCAATAAATGCTAAAACCAAATTCTTAAAAATTTCCAGTTCTATCAGTCCATCTTCTAATTCTGCGAACTCTCTTTTGACATCACCCAATAAAGGATTATATTCTCGACTTTGGCACAAATATCCATGAGAAAGTTTAATTAACTTATTCTCAGCAACCATTACTCTTGATAACCTTCTAGAGCGATATTTGCCCTTAATATAAGGATCAACAGGTAAGTTCTCAAAAAATGGCTGGAAACCTTGAGTATTAATAGAATTTACCTTTCTCAGAGTAAACAGAAAAGCATATTCTAACCCCGTTACAGAAGATACTTGTTGCATAGGATTTTTCTCCTTGCATTTTATAATTATTCAGCCAGCAAAAACTCCATTTTCCAGGTAGTTTTAGCTGACTGCTGACCGCTAATAGCTGAATGCGAACTGGATTTTTAAATTCCTCCCATTTTTTACATGAGAGGTATGTAATATCTATTATAAGCAATTATTTAGTAATTGTTGTAAATGTGACTACAAAATTTATTAAGTTGGAATATTTAACAAGAACTCTAGCTACTCACTTTCCTATTCCTTATTCCCTATTCCCTATTCCCTATTCCCTGTTCCATTATCTATTCCCTGTTCCATTATATAGTTACTCATCTGGGAACAAAAATATTTTCCCAATATTTTCCCAATATTTTCAAAGCTCTCATTTCTCATTCCTCCTGCTAACCTCTTTTATCGTATATTTACTATTAATTCAAATTTATAATTTACCTAGCAGAATGAATAACTGGCTGTATCAATACCCTAAATTATACACTGGTATTTTACTCAAACGCTACAAGCGTTTTTTTGCTGATATTCAACTGGACTCCGGGGAGGTTGTAACAGCACACTGTCCCAATACAGGACCCATGACAGGAGTTTCCAAAGTAGGTAGTCCTGTACAGTTATCTAAAAGTGATAATCCTAACCGCAAATTAGCTTATACACTGGAATTGATTCAAGTAGATGATTTAGCACCAACTTGGGTCGGTGTCAATACTGCTTTACCTAATCGAGTTGTGAAACAAGCTTTAGAGAAACATCTTTTCCCAGAATTAAGTGAATATACACAAGTTAAAGGTGAAGTTGTTTATGGAAAAGATAAAAAAAGCCGGATAGATTTTTACCTGACCGGAAAAGAAGGACAACGCCCCATTTATTTAGAAGTAAAAAATACAACTTGGTCGCAGGGAACTTTAGCCCTGTTTCCCGATACAGAAACCACCAGAGGACAAAAACATTTGCGGGAATTAATGGAAGTTTTACCCCAAAGTCGGGCAGTAATGTTGTATTTTATCAATCGCGGAGATTGTACACAATTTGCCCCAGGAGATAGCACAGATCCTGTATATGGTAAATTGTTACGGGAAGCAATTAAACAAGGTTTAGAAGTTCTCCCTTGTCGGTTTGATATTTCTCCTGAAGGTATCCGTTATTTGGGGTTAGCAGAACTGAAAATTTAAGCATTTATCAGCCAGCCAAAAATGAAAGCAAAGTGCATCATTATTTACACACAAACTTTCTTTCAAGAGAATGCTAATATGAATACAAAGATTGTTCCTCACGTTTCCACAAACAGCAAAGATAAACTTCCTATTTTTGATCAGCAGTTTTTGTTGGATAAAAACAACAAACAGCAGGAAACGTGAATGATCTGAGTCATCATATCAGATTGCTATATGTTAGAAACTCTTGCGACTGAAACCACTGTGGAAATGCCACCCACCCAGGCAGAACTTCCTTATGATGACGGTATTCCGATGGAGACACAAAGACATAAATTACAATTGGATATTTTAATTGATACCATTCAGCCTTGGCTAGATCAAAGGACTGATGGATATGTAGGGGGCAATATGTTTGTCTACTACAGTTTAGCGCAATTAAAAAATCAGGATTTTCGTGGTCCAGACTTCTTTACCGTCTTAGGAGTTCCCAAAAAAGAGCGTCTTTCTTGGGTAGTTTGGGAAGAAGGAAAATCACCAGATGTAGTAATTGAATTACTTTCAGAAAGCACAGCTAAAAATGATAAAAATGAGAAAAAACTGATTTATCAAAATCAAATGCGTGTTTCTGAATATTTTTGGTTTGATCCTTTTAACCCAGATGATTTTGCAGGTTTTCACATCAATAGTGGTGTGTATGAACCGATTGCTTTTAATGAAAAAAATCAGTTAGTAAGTACAGTTTTAGGTTTAAGTTTAGTACGTTGGCAGGGTAATTATCGCGGTGTCAATGCCACTTGGTTACGCTGGGCAAATAAGATCGGTGAGTTATTTCCTACTTCTTTAGAACTTGCTGAACAAGAAAAACAACGGGCTGAACAAGCTGAAAATAAATTAAGACAAGTGGCAGTTAATTTGTTAAATAATGGAATGCCTATAGAACAAGTCACACAGTTAACAGGTTTAGAAGCAAAGCAACTTATCGGAGAGTAACCCAAATTAAATAATGGACAATTAACAATGAACAATTAACCGGCAATTTTAGATTTTACTGCCATAATCAGATTTTCGTCAAATTATATATTGTAGGGGTAATTCATGAATTGCCCCTACGGAATAGGGCAACCTCAAATAAAATCAGATACATAGGGCTTGCTGATGGCTGAATGCTTACGCTAAATCAGCCATACCCAATCCCCAATCCCCAATATTAGAGATAATTAAAAAATCAATAGTTTTAAACTGTCTATCAATAGCAGGAAGACTACAAATTTTTGCACCAATACTCAAATAAGCTTGTAAAATTTTCGGAATTTCTACATTATAGATATCTGGACAATTAGAATTAATTTCTATGGAATATTCTGGATGAGGATTCACTAAAATATGAGAATGTAAACAATGATTATAGAGAAAATAATTATAAGCACAAACAGCTTGTTTATGACATTGAGTTAACAAAGATGCACAACCGAAAAAATATTGATTACCAGTATAAATTAAATAATTAGCTAAACCTTGCCAAAGTAATAAAAGTGTATAACTATTGCGATATTCTTGAGCTATGCAAGCACGACCAATTTCTACAGAAGACTGCAATATAAAATCAGGAATTTGAGCAAGATTAAATATATCAGCAGCATCAAAACCTAAATTTTTTGCAGCCATTGTATAAGTTTGCATTCTATAAGTACCAATAGTTGCACCAGTCCTTTTACAAATCAGCAATAAATGATCACAAAAATAATCAAACTTATCCCGATCCATTTGAGAAAAATTAGAACTAGAAAAACCCAAATCCAACTCTTGATTAAAAACCTGAAACCGTAAGCGAAAAATAGATTCTAACTCTGCATCAGTTTTAGCCAGTCGCAGGATATACTTTTCACTTTCCAAGACCGGAAAATCAGTAAACTGTACAGATGAAAAAGATGAAGTGATAGGATTGTAATACATTTACATCCAGGTTAATACTTAAATTTGTGAAAAATTCTAAGAGGATTTAATATCTAATTATGAACATTTTGATCACTAAAATCTGGCAATAGAATACAAATTTTGTAATTACACAATTTATTTTTTTTGTCAATAACAAAAGCCCTAAATAGTAATAGATCCCGGACTTCTACAAGAAACCTGGGATCTTGGTATTGAGTTTTTTCAGGTGAATTGACTTTTAGCCTCAAAAGCCGACGGCTGATAGCTGATGGCTGAATACTTATTTTTAATTGTGCTGACCATGATTAGTGTAGCGAACCCTAGTACCAGCCCAAAGTAACTTTTCTCGCAGAGTTTGATAATAGGAATTATTAGCCCGCAAAACGATAAATTTAGCACGACAGTCAGCCATCCGCACATCAACACGATGATTAGGCCAAATGGAAGTAGCCAACACCCCATCCATCCATAATTTTGTAGTTAAATCATAATCCCCAAACGGCCAAACACTGACCACAGAACCAGGAGGTAAAACTAGGGGACGACTAGAAAGACTCATCGGACAAATAGGAGTAATGGTAATAGCCTCCATCCCATCGTGCATAATTGGACCATTAGCCGAAACCGTGTAACCTGTAGAACCTGTAGGAGTAGAAATAATTAACCCATCACCCACATATTGATCAACCACCTCACCATCAATTTCCATTTCCAGAATCGAGGTGATCATCCTATCAGCAGAAGCGGGTTTAATACAAAACTCATTTAAGGCGAGGTAATGTTCTGTAACTGGTTCTAAATTTGTCCGATGACCCTCATAAATAGCCGCTTGTAACATCATTCGGCGTTGGAGAGCATAGCGATCTTCAAATAACCGATCCCAAACTCGTTCCGGTTCTTGAAACTCATCCATTGACTCAGTTAAAAACCCCAAATGGCCACCCACATTTACCCCCAAAATGGGGATACCAGCCGGGGCTAAATGTCTAGCACTGGTTAAAACCGTACCATCACCACCAAGGACTAAAGCTAAATCAATTGGTTGGCTGGCAGATGCCAAAAACACTGGATAGGGGTTGTCTTTGGGTCCACTAGGTCCAACCAAAACTTGACATTGGCGGTCTTCTAATTGTTTAGCGCAGAGTTCAGCCCAGCGTTTACTTTGGGAGTCTCGCGCTTTGTAAGCTATGATTACCTGCTTTAATTGCACGTACTGTTACCACTTGAGGAGATTAAACTGCTCCATGTCAACGGTATCACGGTTACGATAAATAGCCAGTACAATCGCTAACCCTACCGCCGCTTCCGCAGCTGCCACAGTAATCACAAAAACAGTGAAAACCTGACCTTTAATTAATGTTGAGTCGAGAAAATTGGAAAATGCCATTAAATTTAGATTAACAGCATTTAACAGTAACTCAATTGACATGAGTACACGGACGGCGTTACGGCTGGTAATTAAACCATAGATGCCAATGCAAAATAAAGCTGCTGCAAGTAGTAAGAAGTATTGAAGTTGCATAGTTTGGTAATTGGTAATTGGTAATTGGTAATTGGTGATTGGTAATTGGTGATTGGTAATTGGTAATTGGTAATTGGGCATTGGGTAAATTCATATTCCCAGTCACCAGTCACCAGTCACCAGTCACCAGTACCCTAGTCCTCAGTGCCACTAGATACCAATTCTCTGGGGCGTTCTGGCAAGGTTAAGATGGTTTGTGGCAGTTCGGAAGGGGTAACTTGATCTGGTAAATATTCCCGACGTGCCAAAATAATTGCTCCTACCATTGCCATTAGCAACAATACGGAAGCTAATTCAAAGGGGAGCAAAAAGTCCGTGAAGAAATGCTCACCTATTAAAACTATGGAATTTTTAGCTGCTGGGGATGTAGAGGTATTAGCCCAAGGTGTTGCCAGTACCATTGTACTTAATAGAGCAAATAGTCCCAGACTAACTACACCGGTAATGATTTTCCGTAAACCAGCACTGGGTAAAGGGTAAAAATCCTGACGTTTGTTTACCAACATAATGGCAAACAAAATCAAGACGTTGATCGCACCCACATAAATCAGAATTTGTGCTGCTGCGACAAAATCACCATTTAGCAATAGGTAAAGTCCGGCCATGCTGATGAATACACCACCCAGCAAAAAGGCGGAATAAACGATGTTGGAAAACAACACTACTCCTAGTGCTGCGCCAATCATCATTACACCTAATATGCCAAATGAAACAGATTGTACTCCTTCGGCTAAATTCACTTTTTTCGATCCTCTTGATGTTTTGATAAATGCTGATCGGTAATTGGTAATTGGTAATTGGTAATTGGAAAAAACGATTTATTACCCATTACCTATTACCCATTACCCATTACCACTTTCAACTAAGTCTTCTGGACGAGAACCAGCACGGGGAGCATCTGCGGGGACTCCGTGGGGTTCAAGTACGCCTTTAGGTAGATAAACCAGTTCGCGCAGTGGTGTCACCATTGGATCGTCTGTCACCTTGTAGGGCAAGCGTCCTAATGCTACGCTATCGTAGTTCAATTCGTGGCGATCGTAAGTAGAAAGTTCGTATTCTTCTGTCATGGATAAACAGTTTGTGGGACAGTATTCCACGCAGTTACCACAGAAAATACAAACTCCGAAATCTATACTGTAGTGTTTGAGTTTTTTCTTCTTGGTGGCTTTGTCCATTTCCCAGTCAACTACAGGGAGGTTAATGGGACAAACACGCACACACACTTCACAAGCAATACACTTGTCAAATTCATAGTGAATCCTACCCCGAAACCGTTCACCAGGAATCAGTTTTTCATAAGGGTATTGTACGGTAACAGGGCGGCGTTGCATGTGGTCAAAGGTGACGGATAACCCTTGTCCGATATAACGCGCTGATTGTACTGCTTCTTTGGCGTAATCACCAACTTGTTTGAGGAACTTTAGCATTTTTTGTGTCTCTTCTCTAATCTTGTCAGGTGATTGGTGATTGGTGATTGGTGATTGGTAATTGGTGATTGGTGATTGGTGATTGGGTTATTTACCTCCCCATCTCTCCACTTTCCTATGCCCTACACCCTCTTTACTGTCACCTGTCACCTGTCACCTGTCACCTATTAACCACCGAAAGCGACGGGAAAGGCCAGTTTTAGTGCTGCGGTTAATAACAGGTTAACCAAGCCAACTGGTAGTAAGAACTTCCATCCTAAATCTAGCAGTTGGTCAATCCGTACCCGTGGTACTGTCCAACGAATCAGGATGGCCAGAAATACGAGAAAATACGCTTTAAGTACGGTCATTGTGATACCTAAAGCAGCTGTGATTACTTGTAAGATGGGGTTGGTTTCACTCATTCCCAAAAAGTCACCTATCAAGCTGACGGGAATGGGAAAATGCCAACCGCCCAAATATAAAATTGCTACGAGTAGGGAAGACAGGATCAGGTTGATGTATGAACCTAAGTAAAATAAACCGAATTTCATCCCTGCGTATTCGGTTTGATATCCTGCTACCAGTTCTTCTTCCGCTTCGGGTAAGTCAAAGGGTAGACGTTCGCATTCTGCTAGGGCGGCGATCCAGAAGATGATGAAACCTAGTGGTTGTCTCCAAACGTTCCAACCCAAAATCCCGAAGTTAGATTGTTGGTTTACGATGTCAATGGTGCTGAGGCTGTTAGACATCATGGCGATCGCTAATACACTCAACGCCAATGGTATTTCATAACTGATTGATTGTGCTGCTGCCCGCAAACCCCCTAACAGGGAGTATTTATTATTAGATGCGTAACCAGCCATTAATAAGCCTATGGGCTGAATACTGGATAATGCAATCCACAAAAATACGCCCATACCGACGTTAGTAATCACGATATTCTCCCCAAAGGGAACAATCAAAAATGATAAAAATACCGGAATTACAACTATTATTGGACCAATGGTAAACAACCAGGGATCTGCTTTGGCTGGTACGATATCTTCTTTAAAGATCAGCTTGAGACCATCGGCTACAGGCACTAACAAACCAAATGGACCTTGATATTCAGGACCAATCCGTTGCTGTGCGGCCGCAGAAATTTTCCGTTCTAGCCAGGTTGCAACCAGTACACCTACTGTTGCCCCAATCAGCATCAGGATCATTGGTAATGGCATCCACAGGGCTTTGGCTGCCCCTGCTGGTATGCCCAAATCCTTGACGGATTCAATAAAAGTTCCTTGAAGGTCAATTCCTGCATTCATGTTTGCTACTCTGTAATTCGTCAATTCGTCTACTCATAGTAAATTCACAAATATTATTTAATTTAATATCTGTAAATTTACTGTTGAAGAATCTCTATTGAGATGATGCGTGATTGTAGAATTGTAGATTTGTTGCTAATTCCTGAGTTTAGTATATCCTTTGATGGTTTTACCCTTTTGATCCCAGATGACAACTTCTGCTTATGGTTGAGATTGAGATTGGTGATTAGGGATTGGTGATTGGGAAAAACCTCTTTCCTACTCCTCTTCCTGTTCTCTTCTTACTGTCACCTGTCACCTGTCACCTATTCTTCTGACAAGACTCTGACAAGACAAAGTTACCGTCCCCAAATTGGTAACGGTTTTCTATTCTATGCAAATTGTCTGATTTTCCTGTACAGCAGGTTGTGATGACAATGCCAATTCCAGATTATCCATGTAAATTCGAGATTTTTGATTGTCAACCTCATCAAGCTGACAGATGACACTTATCAATCTGTCCACTTGAGAGCATCAATCTAGAATCTCAAATCTAAAATTGGGTATTTATCACCTATTCCCAGGAAAATACCTCATAACTGTCACCTGTCACCTGTCAACTTTTACCTGTCACCTTCCCAGGTAGTTAACGCTGCTCAATGGGAGTATAAGGAACTTCGTGAAGACCGTTATAGACTTGAGTGGGTCGGAAAATCCGGTTTTCTTCAAGTTGTTCTTTCCAGTGTGCTAACCAACCTGCAACACGGGCGATCGCAAATACTGGTGTAAACAAATCTGTGGGAATTCCCATTTTCCTGTACACTAAACCAGAATAAAAGTCAACATTAGGATAAATTCCTTTACTGCCAACTTTTTCGGCCATTACCCTTTCTACTTCCTGGGCAATTTCATAAAACTTGTCGTAGCCGAATTTCTCGAACAATTGCACCGCTAAACGTTGTAATATTGTCGCTCTAGGATCTTTTACCTTATACACGCGGTGTCCAAATCCCATGATTTTGGCTTTTCTTTGTAGACGATCTTCGATATAGGGGCGAACGTTATCTACAGATCCGATTTCTTCTAACATCTGTATTACTTCTTCGTTTGCTCCACCGTGCAATGGTCCGCCTAATGTCCCTACTGCACTAGCTACAACTGCATAGGGATCGGTTAAGGTGGAGGCTGTGACTCGCGCACTAAAGGTAGAAGCATTCATTGTATGCTCAACGTGCAGAATTAAGCAGATATCAAAAATCCGCGCTGCTAGGGGGTCAGGTTCTTTTTCATTGAGCATATACAAGAAGTTGGCGGCATAATCTAAGTCATCCCTTGGTTTTACAGGATCATTTCCTTTCCGCATCAACTGGAACGCTGCTACCATTGTGGGAATTGTGGCTACTAACCGGACTACAGAATTACGAATGTAGACAGGATTATGTAAGTCACGACGAGAATAAAATAAACCCAAGGCAGCAGCAGAGGCTTGGAGAGCATCCATTGGATGACCACTTTCGGGAAAACATTTCATCATGTCCCGAATACGATATTTTATCCGTCTGTGAGCGTTAACTTCACTCTCAAAAGCTGTCAATTCTTCTTTGCTGGGCAATTTTCCCCAGATTAAAAGATAAGCAGTTTCTAGGAAGGTACTTTTTTCTGCTAATTCTTCGATCCGAATGCCCCGATACTCTAGTATTCCCTTTTGCCCGTCTACATGACTAATGCTAGACTGGGCTGCGGGAATGCCTTCTAAACCAGGCTTATATTCGCACACCGTCATGGCTACACCACTTGCTTTGTGAAATATCTGAACACGCTAACTTACCAGAGATTCTTTTCACTATAACAGTTGCCGATTTAACAACTATTTTATGCGAAAGCTCGAAAAACTGTTATAGTAGGTACTTGGGAGGTGTCAACCAGAACATTTGACTACGACCCACAGGAGAACCATCATCTGGTACTTTTATTCCGATCATACCTGCTTTTTTAAGGACGAGTTGTTCTTTTGCTTCACCCCAAAGGAGAATTTCAGCCCAATTAGTTAAACAGGGTTCATGTCCCACCAGTGCTAGTTGGGTATTTTGAGGATATTTTCTCGGTTCTAACCAGTCTCTTAGCCACCATTGAAGATCGCCTTCAAAGCTGAGATAATCTGAGGTTTCTAACTGAGAACTTAATCCGGCTGCCATGAGTATTTCTGCTGTTTGTTGGGCGCGGACTAGGGAACTAGTGAGGATTAAATCAAATTTAAACCCAAGTTTTACTAATCTTTGGGCTACTTTTGCGGTTTTTTGTCTGCCTTCTTGGGTGAGCGATCGCGCTTCATCTTTTAGCCCTAGTTGATGTTCTTCGGCGATACCGTGACGGATTAAATATAGTTCCATAAATTTTCTACGGTAATCACCGTAATCACTGTAAAAATCATTAAAATTTCCTCAGAATATATGTCAATATATTAATATGCAGAATCAATATATACAAAGTTAAACCCAAAAAACAGCAATGACCTATTTAGAAACCGCAGCCCAATTTTACAGCGAAGTTGCTCAAACACCAGAAGTAGGACTTTGTTGTGTCCAAAGTACACCCCTGCAACTACCAGGATTAAAAATTCCTTTAGTCATGCAGGAAATGAATTATGGCTGCGGAACTACCGTTCATACTAACGAATTAGCAAACCAACCTACAGTATTATATGTTGGTGTTGGTGGTGGTTTAGAAGCTTTACAATTTGCTTATTTTTCCCGTCGTCCTGGTGCTGTCATCGCAGTTGAACCAGTAGCAGAAATGCGAGAAGCTGCGACAAGAAATTTAGAAATTGCTGCCCAAGAAAATCCTTGGTTTGATCCTAGTTTTGTGGAAATTATTGCCGGGGATGCTTTTAATTTACCTGTCAATGATGCCTCTGTTGATATAGTCGCCCAAAATTGTCTTTTTAATATCTTTGAACCTGCTGATTTAACCTGCGCTTTAAAAGCAGCATATCGAGTTTTAAAACCCAGTGGTAGATTACAAATGAGTGACCCCATTGCTACCCGTCCTATTCCCCAACATCTACGACAAGATGAAAGATTAAGGGCAATGTGTTTATCCGGTGCGCTCACTTATGAAGAATATACACAATTAATTATAAATGCTGGATTTGGACAACTAGAAATTCGCGCCCGTCGTCCCTATAGATTATTAGATAAACAAACTTATAACCTGGAAGAAAATCTACTTTTGGAAAGTCTTGATTCCGTTTCTTTTAAGGTGCAAATTCCTGAAGACGGTGCTTGTATTTTCACAGGTAAAACAGCGATTTATGCAGGTTCAGAATCATTTTTTGATGATGGAGCAGGACATATTTTACAAAGGGGTATTCCCGCCGCAGTTTGTGATAAAACGGCTGCTAAATTGGGAGATTTGAAACCAGAAGAAATCATGATTACTGATTCTACTTGGTATTATGATGGTGGTGGTTGCTGTTAGGGAATTTTTTATAATTATATTCTCTGTTTTGTGGTTTGGTGTTTGATGATTTTTCAGAGTATCGAACCACAGAGAGACACAGAACGCAGAGAAAGAAAAAGTAGGGGTAATTCATGAATCACCCCTACGCAATCATCGGAAAGTTTTAATATGAGGTTTTTTAGGTATTAATGATGGTAAAAATAGCGGTTACTCCTTTTCACAAACAACTTAATTCAGCTTTAGTTAAGCAAAAAATTCAGGTTTTACAAGTCAATCTCGGTAAACGTTGTAATCTTGCTTGTTCTCATTGTCATGTGGAAGCAAGTCCTAAAAGAACTGAGGAACTTTCCCCAGCAGTTTGTCAAGATTTAATTGATTTTATTCATAAATTTCCTGAAATTAAAATTGTTGATTTGACTGGGGGCGCACCAGAGATAAATTATGGTTTTAAACCATTGGTGGAAGCTGCGAGAAAAGCAGGTAAACAAGTAATTGTTAGATCAAATTTAACAATCTTTTTTGTGGAAGGTTTTGCAGATATTCCTGACTTTTTAGCTAAAAATCAAGTGCGTGTTGTTGCTTCTCTTCCCTGTTATTTAGCTGATAATGTGGATAAAATGCGGGGTCATGGTGTTTTTGTTCAGTCTATTCAAGCTTTACAATGGTTAAATAAATTGGGTTATGGTCAAGATGCAAATTTAATTTTAGATTTGGTTTATAATCCTCAGTTACCAAAGGATGAAAATTTTTCTTTAACTCCAGATCAAAAAAATCTTCAACTAGCTTATAAAAATTTCTTACAAGAACATTTTGATATTGTCTTTAATAACTTACTGACTATTACTAACTTACCTGTAGGAAGAACTAAGTTATATTTAGAAAGTAAACATCTTTATAAACAATATTTGCAGTTTTTAGAATCACATTTTAACCCTGACACCGTTGATAATTTAATGTGTCGTGAGGAAATTTCTGTTGATTATTTGGGTAATGTTTATGATTGCGATTTTAACCAAATGATGAATTTACCAGCAAGAACTCACAATGGTGAAACTTTGACAATTAGTAAATTATTAGAACTTGGTAGTTTAGATGTCATCAAAGAAGTACAAACTGCTGATTATTGTTATGGTTGTACTGCTGGATGTGGTTCTAGTTGTGGTGGTGCTTTAGTAGAATGAATCACTGATAGCTGATAGCTAAATCCTCAAATAACCTGTTACTAAAAAAATTCTGTTACCAAAATTGATACGAGTATCCCCATTCTTGATTTGGTGATCTATGATGGAGTTAGTTAAGCTCCTCACACCATACCGAAAGCCGTGACACCAACTATCTTGGTTCGCGGTTTTTTCTTATTGTACACTTAACTATACAGTTACAAACCATAAAAATCTTCATTTAATATTTGCTCTAGGGAAAATGGACAAGTATGAGGATATTCAATCTCATCAGGAACACGAACCCCAAAAGCAGCTAATTTACCTTCTCTAATAGCTAATTTTCGAGATTGAGGATATGCTTGCTCAATTGCTTCAGGAAGAAAATTTTTGAGAGATGGGGTATCTTGTAAATTGTTCAAAACTCGCTGACGGTGTTCAATAACTGAGTTGTACCAACTCATTTTCATGGTATCTGGAGCATCAAATTGAACTTTTAATTTCAGCAAATGAGCTAATAGAATCATTAGATTACTTTTAAGAGCATTCTTTTCTGATTTCCCCAAGTTTGTTAATTCCTCAATCAAATTCTCTATATCTAGTGATTCAAATTCACGTTTTTGTAAATTCTGAATTGTTGTATCAATCCAAACTTGAAAATCCTGTTCGTAAAGATATTTCATCATAGAATTGCTCACATTTTAATGATGATAAATAAGATTGCATATCAATGAGGTACGCAATCTCAATTAAAACCTATACACAAAGCCAGTTTTACTCCTGCCTTATTTACCCCCAACCTCACAACGGATGGGGAATGAGGCGATTTTTACCGAAACAGGGTAATTAAGACTGAATTGGGTTATCTTTAGGATTTACCAATTTCAATAATTTCTGCTTAATTTGAGCATCAAAAACTTCCCATTTCATTTTCGCATAAGCAGAATTTTCGTTACCGCCAGATAAGAATCCCATCGGAATCTCAAAGCCACCTGCACCAGTGCGTCCACCACCAAAAAACCGTCCTGTGCTATCTTGCCCAAAGGCTTCTTTGATAAATTCGTCAGGATCTAAGGTAAGTTTTGTGGTTCTCAGAGAACCTATGACTACTTCTAGTTCGTCATCTTCATCGTGAACTATGCCGTACACTACAGCAGTATGCACGTTTTCTTCTGTCACCAGAAAATCAGCTGCTTGGGGTATAGCATCTCGGTCGTCGTAGCGTAAATAACCTACACCAGCTATGGAAAAGTTATTTTGGACAATGCGATTTTTGAGCGATCGCTCGATCACATCCATTACACGCTTAGAACGATTGGCTTGTAAAATGGCATTGAGCAACTGAGCATCATAAAACCTGCTCAGGTAAGCAGCTGCCATAAAATCTTCTTCTTGCGCTTGCATTAACCGATTGGTGTCTGAGCGCAAACCGTGCATTAAAGCAGTTGCACATTTTACGTGCTGGCTCAGACTGCTATCTAATGTGAGTAAACCCGATTGTAAATACTGTGTAAAGATTGTGGCTGTTGCTCGTACATAAGGACGAACATCGGTAAACTCAGCTTTCAGTTCTCCTTGCAAGCTATGATGATCAACCAGCACGACTAGGGGAAGTCCAGCCTGTTGTACTGCTGCTAGTAATTGAGATGTAGTTCCCTGATTATCAATCAACACAAACCCTTGATAAGATAACAAAT
Organism: Sphaerospermopsis sp. FACHB-1094; assembly: GCF_014696195.1. Classification (NCBI taxonomy): domain Bacteria; kingdom Bacillati; phylum Cyanobacteriota; class Cyanophyceae; order Nostocales; family Aphanizomenonaceae; genus Sphaerospermopsis; species Sphaerospermopsis sp. FACHB-1094. The sequence continues at coordinate 37,602 of NZ_JACJPT010000003.1, forward strand.
CTTTACTTTTTAGGGTTTGCATTGTCCAGCGTTGAGCAGGTAAAGTAGTTAGCTTAACTAAGGCAATATTCTCCTGATGGCTGAGAGTGCCAGCATAAATGATTTCACATTTGATATCGTATTGTTGGGCAATTAGTTGGTAAGCCCAAGCACAAGAAAGAGCATCAGGGTCAGGAAAATCTTGTAGAATTACCAGATGGCGCTCATGTCTATGGTTGAGCAGGGTTTTTTGTAACTCTTCTGACTTCTGAATCGCCAGGGAATTGCCACGTTGAGCTAAATAGATACCTCCATCACCATTTGCTGCTGCCCCATTTGCTGCTGGTAAGGAAGGCCGGGTAAGTGGTGGAAGTTCAAGAGCATCTCTCTCTATTTCTACTTCCTCCCCATTCGGCTCTGTGGTCAATGAAAAGCCCTCAAATTGAGTAACGGGAGAATTCAAGTACATAGGGAATTTAGTTTTCAGCTTGGTGGCTTCCACCAGTTATGCTCTGGCTCGTCCACACATTACGATCTTGACAGAAATCTACAGCTTTGGCACGGCATCATGTTTGTCTATGTTTTGTCAAGCCCATTAGTCAGGGATTGCTGACCGGGAATTTTAGATTTTAGATTTTAGATTTTAGATTTTAGATGTTAGATTAAAAAAATTTGGTACAGGTCTAGGTCTTTCAGGACGGAAAAATACTCGCTGCGCTTTTTCTTATAACCCAGCAACTTTTTCTTAACAGCTGATTTTAACTTCAATATCTATCTCAGTTTGGGTATTGTAACGTTTTTTAGTATACACAGTTTCGGAATTTTACAATACTTACTATCTAAATATATTTATTATGTTTTCTCAGCCATTAACAACTATTTTCCTCAAAAATATACCTTCAAGCTTAATTTTGTGATGATTGGGAATAATTTATAGTGACAATGATCCATGCCTCAAAAAATGAGGTATAATCGTAAATCTGTGTTTGTGTTGTCTCGCTGGAATTTGAACAAACAATCCTTCCAGCTTTGGGGAATGCCCCTGAAAAGCTGCAAAAAACACTCGCCAAGGGCAAATTTAACCCTCAACTTGTGGTATACTGTGTTGACCAAGGTCAAACAGCAACACCTACAGGTGAAGACTCATTCCCCTGCTGTCTCAATTATTTCTGTGTTAATGTCAAAGTCCTATCACATATTTTTGCCACTCCTGATGAAGTCCACTCTTGAGATGTTTTGTCACCTCAAAATAGAGGCTACTGTATGGTTGACGGGGTGGATGGCGCAAAGGCATCCGGGCTTCTTGAGGTGTACGACAGCCTTTTTTGACGTTGCAGCGTACACAGGCAGTAACGATGTTTTCCCAGGTGTCACCTCCTCCACGCGATCGCGGCATTACATGATCTAGGGTCAACTCATCACCTGTGTAGCCACAGTATTGACAAGTATGCCCATCTCGATGCAATATATTTCGGCGCGTCAGAGGAATTTCTTTATAGGGAACACGCACGTAATGACGCAACCGGATTACGGTTGGCAGAGGAAAATCCGAGTAGAGGAATTTGCCGTTGTGTTCTACGTGTTCTGCCTTGCCTTTTATCAACAAAACTATGGCACGTCGCCAACTCGTGATGTTGAGCGGTTCGTAGGAGGCGTTTAGGACTAAAACCTTCCCCATTGATATTAGCTCAAGGTATTAGTTTTAGATATTTTAACACAAATATACCTTTCTGGGGAGATGAGAATAATTTATACTTCCTTAATAATTTGGTTGCAGGTGATTGGGGACTGGGGACTGGTGACTGGGGATACAATGAAAGGATTTTGGATTTTGGATTGTTTTTGTCAATTCCAATCTAAAATCTAAAATCTAAAATCTAAAATCTAAAATTATTCTGATTCCTGACTACTTGTACAAACTCCCGGATCAACGGTACACTTTGCTGATTAAATTGATATGGCTTTAAGGGGCAAAAATTAGCACAGTCGGAGCGTCTGGAAGCTTTGCAGTGGTGTGATAGGAGTGAAGAGGAATGTTTAGTAGCAAACAAACCCCTAGTTTTGCTGATAGTCAGGAGTGCAATACTTACGCTTGGTTTTCTCAACGTGCTTGGGTGGAAATTGATTTAGGGGCGTTGTCCGATAATGTCAAGCAATTAGTAAGATTTTTATCACCACGTACACAGTTAATGGCAGTGGTAAAAGCTGATGCCTATGGACATGGGGCGGTAACTGTTGCTAAAACTGTGTTAGAAGCGGGTGCGAGTTGGTTGGGGGTAGCGACAGTTCCCGAAGGGATTCAATTACGGGAAGGTGGAATAAAAGCACCGATTTTAATTTTAGGAGCAACCAATACAGCAGAACAAATTCATGCGATCGCTCATTGGAAACTGCAACCTACACTTTGCAGCCCTAAACAAGCTTTAATATTTTCCAACACATTAGAAGCAATTAAATATAATTCTCCCTTACCTGTACACATCAAATTAGATACAGGAATGTCGAGATTAGGTACTGATTGGCAGCAAGCAGGTGATTTTGTGCAATTAGTACAAGGATTACCACATCTAAATATTGACAGTATTTATTCTCACCTAGCTACAGCAGATAGTCCTGATCCGGCGATCATGGAAGAACAGCATAGACGATTTGAGGAAGCGATCGCCCAAATCAAAGCCAGAGGTATCACAATTCCCAGTTTGCACTTAGCCAATTCAGCCGCTACCCTGGCAGATCCGAGATTACATTATGATATGGTGCGTGCAGGTTTAGCCATTTATGGACTTTATCCTGCTCCCCACCTGCAAAATCAAATCAAACTGCGACCGGTTTTACAACTCAAAGCCAGAATTACCCATGTAAAAACAATTGCTGCGGGAACTGGTGTGAGCTATGGTCATAAGTTTATCGCACCCAGAGAAATGCGGATTGCAGTAGTGGGTATTGGTTATGCGGATGGAGTTCCCCGCAGTCTTTCCCAACAAATGCAAGTTTTACTGCGTGGCCAGCGTTTGCAGCAAATTGGCGCGATTACAATGGATCAACTCATGATAGATGTCAGTTCCATACCCGATGTCCAGGAAGGGGAAATAGTCTCCTTATTGGGAGAACAAGGAAGAGAAAAAATCACAGCTGATGATTGGGCAAATCAATTAAATACCATTTCGTGGGAAATTCTTTGCGGCTTCAAGCATCGTCTACCCCGTGTTGCTGTGATGTAGGGGACTGGGGACTGGGGACTGGGGACTGGGGACTGGGGGCTGGGTAATCAATTTTATGTTTCCCAATCACCAATCACCAATTCCCTCTTGCCATTACTAATTTGTTATGCTATTATAATATCTTGATGCGGATGTGGCGGAATTGGCAGACGCGCTAGATTTAGGTTCTAGTACCGCAAGGTGTGAAGGTTCAAGTCCTTTCATCCGCATTTTAAAAAAATTGATCATAAAAAACTTCTGTTGGCGCTGATATCGAAGTTGAAAAATCGGCATGATTAAAATAATGGCTTGGATTCAGCAGAGTGTAAACAACAAGAAAGCTGGGTAAAACTTGTATTTGCTGATAAATACAGAGAGATTGGTTGAGTATACCGTGAACAGCAAGCTAAAAAGCTATTTGCGGTAAATTACAGTATTTAATAAAGTTAATAATTTTTTATAATTTGATTGTGAATATGTTTGGCGTGATTCACCCAAAATATTTGATTATCGCAGTATCTCTCAGTAAGTGATGGAAAACTTACAAATTGACTAAGATTTGATAATCTTTAAATACAGCAGGAGTCAGGAGTAAAACTCTCTTTCTGTTTATGTTTCACTTTTGATTCTGTACCTGATTGATCTGCAATCTGCTGTAACTCTGTTATTTTTGAGAGTTCATACAAAATAAAACATCTGGCTTTGTATTTATGACTACTAAATCTTTGATGTTTTATACTTGGTTTCAATTGTGATGTATCTGCTATGCAAATTCAAATCACAAGTCTTTAATTTAGCTAAAGCAAAATGATGACAACTCCTCTAGGTAGCTACAGGTTGTTTAACAAACTACATCCCCTGTCTTTGTTGGCACAGTTAAGCACAAAGAAAGTAACAGGTTGTTTAAGTGTATTTACTGGATTAGTTTCTTGGTCAATTTATTTAGAAGAAGGTAAATTAACTTACGCTACTTATTCAGATAAACTATTTGAACGTCTGGAGAGTCACTTACAACGTTTAAATCAGGAAATTCCTACTTTTAACAATGTAACTTATGAACAGATGGGTTTGATATATCAGTATGGCAATAACTGTCAATTGATACCAAACGCTGACTATCATGCGATTTGCTGGCTAGTAAATCAAAATTATATTACCCATCAACAAGCAGGGATGTTAATAGAAGAACTGTCCAAAGAAGTGCTAGAGTCTTTTATTTCTTTAAAAGAAGGTAACTATAAACTTAATACTGATAATTCCTTAAATGAACTACCAAAATACTGTCATCTGGATTTGCAATTAATAGTAGAACAGTGTCAAAAACAGTTACGTTATCGTCAACAAATTCAGTCAAAAAAATTATCTAATAGCAGTTTAACAAAACAAACAACATCTGCACCAAAAACAGAAGATGAATTAGAGGATAAATCAGCAAAATTCGCCACTGTTGAAAGGAATTTTCATAACAATTTGCCATCTGTTTTGAGTGAGCAATTATATACAATTGCCTGTATTGATGATAGCCAAGCAGTGCTGAATTCTATTAGACATTTTTTAGATGAAAAAACATTTTCTGTTGTCATGATTAATGATCCAATTAAAGCTTTAATGCAAATCATTAGAAGCAAACCAGACTTAATTTTACTAGATGTAGAAATGCCTAATTTAGATGGTTATGAACTATGTTCATTATTACGGAAGCATTCAGCATTTAAAAATACACCCATTATTATGGTTACTGGTAGAACCGGATTTGTGGATAAAGCGAAGGCGAAAATTGTCAGGTCATCTGGCTATTTAACTAAGCCTTTTACAAGATCAGATTTGCTGAAAATGGTATCTAAATACATTGGTTAATTTAATACTTTTCGTAAGTATTGAGCTATCAGTAATCAGCCAATGGCTACGCCACACTTGACTAAAAGCTTTCACCCTAAGAATGAGAATTTGTGGATGGGGAAAGTTTTTACAGAAGTCAGAAGAATATTGAAATTCTTATTATTCATGCATAATATTTTTCAATATTGAACCTGATAGAACTTTTCAAGTTCAGTAATTACGCAAAACAGAACGAAAGTAGGGGTAATTCATGAATTAACCCTACTCAAGAATCAGGTTTTTATTTTAATATTGCGTAAGTCATAAATTTTTGAGAATTTTGCCAACAAATATTTGAATTACAGTCATGAGCAATTCTAAACAAACCGTGTATTATCAAACCATTCAAAACTCTTTGGGAGATAGCTATCTTCAATTTCAAATCAATCAACAAACTACAGCTGTATTATCCGTCGCTCACACCCAAGAAGCAATTATTGTACCTATTGAAGCTGTAACATCTATGCCTAATATGCCAGCCTGTATATTAGGATTGATGAATTGGCGTAGTCGGGTAATTTGGGTAATTGATTTGCCAAAAATGTTTAATTTAGAAGGTTTAGATCATCGCCTGAGAAAGTATAATATTATCGTGACCAAAGTGGAATCAAAGCTTTTAGGTTTAGTTGTGCAAGAAATTAAAGGTACGACTAAATTGATGGCTGATGATATTCATTCTCCTGTCGGACAAGTGGCGGCTAGTTTAGTGCCTTATTTATGTGGCTGCGTGGAACAAAAAGAAGAAATATTGTTGGTATTAGATGCACATAATATTGTAAATTATTCTCATGGGGGCAGTGATTAGTTAATCAAGCTCAGAAAAATCATTTTTTGTTGTTATTATTACATAGAGTCAGGGGTATTAATTTAGGGGTATTCATTTATGTTTAATAAAACTGACACTGCTCAGACTGGTGATCCCAATAAAAAAGCATCTATTAAGACATTATCGCCCATGACAGATAAGAGAAAAGAAGTTAAAGAAGTTGTTGAACAGGAACATATAACAACTACTCATAAGTATTTTGGGAAAAATATAATTAATAAATATTTACAGCAAGTGAAATTAAGAACAAAAGCATTAATTTTTACCATTGCTATCAGTACCTTGCCAGTATTGGGAATTGGCATAATTGCTTATAGCTTTGGTAGCAATGTGATTAGTAAGCAAATTATCAAAACTCAAGAAAATAAATTAATTAGTTTAGGTGATATTATTAATCTGTTTCTGTTGGCAAGATATGGAGATATTCAAATTCTCTCAACTTTGCCATTTTTGACTAATGCTGAAGTTAGTAAAAGTACCACTCTTGCCGAAAAACAAACAGTATTAAATCGGTTCATTACAGCTTATCAAGGTTATGATCATCTGGCGGTTTTTGACTTGAATGGAAGAGTGATTATTCAATCTCAAGGTGCAACCAGTAGTCAGGAACAAAACTTGAAATATTTTCAAGATGTTATACAAAAGAATGCTCCTGTTATTAGTCAACCAGAAAGATTACAAAATAATGTAGTAGTGATTTATATTGCTGCTCCTGTGAAAGATGTAGCTACAGGAAAAGTGATTGCTGTAGTGAGAACACGCATATCCATGCAAGGGTTAATAGAAGCAATAAAAGATCAGGTAGATAATAACAAAGATTATTATTTAGTTGATCATGAGGGGAAATTTTTTCTCAGTCTTCAGAGGGAGTTATTAGGTCAAAAAGCTACAGTAATATATCCTGGTTTAGCTGACTTGCTGAACAGTGAAAATGTGGAAAATTCTACAGGAGTGCGAACCATTCATCAAACGCCACAATTGGTTAGTTATGCACCGCTAAAAAAATTAGAAGGTTTACCGGATCTCAAGTGGCAATTAATTCTGGCTGAAAATGCTGGAATTGCTTTTGAACCGCAAAGACAATTTCTCAAGCTGATTGTTAATATCACAACATTAATAGCATTAGTGATGACATTGCTGGTTGCTTGGTTAGCAAAGAGTATCATCAAGCAAAATTCGGCTGAATTAGTAGCAGTAGAAAACCTCACTAATAAAATTGAGACTCCTCTGGAAGATCAGAAAATTGCCGAATTACCTGAAGAATTACCTGCTGATGGTAAAGATTATATTCAGGTGAATCAAGAATCTATCAAAGAATCTATATCTGAGGAACAAAAGCAGCAAAAAGATACTCTGCATTTACAACTTTTGCAATTAATTAGTCAGGTAAAAAATGCGACTAGAGGTGATTTAAAAGTACAGGCGAAGGTGCAAGATGGGGAAATTGGTACTATTGCTAATGTGTTCAATTCTATTTTAGAAAGCCTCCGAGATATTGTTACCCAAGTCAAACAGAATGCTAGTGAAATTAATAGAGATATTGGCTCAAATCAAGACTATATCAAATACTTAGCAGAGTCAGCAACTACACAAATTGAAGAAATAAACCGCACCTTAGCAACTGTTGAGCAAATGACTAATTCTATCCAAGCTTTAGCAGATGGCGCTCAAGAAATTACTGCTATTGCTAATCATGCTAACCACAATGCTAACAAAAGTGGAAAAGCAATGGATTTGACAGTAGAAAATATTTTATCTTTGCAAGAAACTGTGGGTGAAACTGCCAAAAAAGTTAGGCATTTGGGAGAATCTTCTCAACAAATTTCTCGCGTGGTGTCTTTAATTAACCAAATTGCGATTCAAACTAATTTGTTGGCGATTAATGCAGGTATTGAAGCGGCACGTGCAGGAGAAGAAGGTCAAGGTTTTGCTGTTGTTGCGGAAGAGGTAGGGGAATTAGCAACACGCAGTGCGGCTGCTACTCAAGAAATTGAGCAAATTGTCGAGCAAATTAAACGAGATACAGATGAAGTTGTGAAAGCTATGGAGGTGGGGACAAATCAGGTGATTCAAAGTACGCAAATTGCCGCAGATGCGAAGCAGAGTTTAAGCGAAATTGTAGATATTTCCCAACAAATAGATGCTTTTGTTAAGTCAATTGCTACTGCTTCAGTTTCTCAAGTAGAAACATCACAGGTGATTAACCAATTAATGAAAAATGTGCTGGCTATTTCACAAAGCAATAGCGAGTCTTGCCGACACATTTCTACATCTTTACAAAAAACTGCGGAGATTTCCCAGCAATTAGAACAAAAGGTTGAGACTTTTAAAGTCAATTAATTTAAAAAATAAATAAGGAAAAATAATCTATGACTACAGATAAAGAACTAGAAATTCAAATGCAGTTTTTGGAGGAAGCAACTGATTATTTGAATACCTTAGAAAGTATCGTACTGAAAATAGATACAAGTAAACATCTAGATGTAGATAAGATTAATGCTGCTATGCGAGCTGCCCATTCTATTAAAGGTGGTGCGGCGATGATGGGTTTTAAAGTTTTGAGTAATTTGGCTCATCGTTTGGAAGATTCTTTTAAGGTTTTAAAAACTCGGAAAAAATCTTTAAAAATTGATACTCATTTACAGAGTTTATTGTTATCTGGAGTTGATTGGTTACGGCAAATTGTAGAATTATTATCAGATAGAAAATCTCTAGATGATAAATGGTTAAGAACTTTTTGTTATCCGATTTTTGATGAACTGCATGAGCGTTTGGGTGATCCTTCTCCAGAGGATATTACTACCATGCTCTCACCAGAAGATGGTCAAGAAATTATTCCTTTGCTGTTTGAAACGGAAGTAGAAGAATGTCTGCAAACTTTAGAACAAACTTTAGAACAAACTTTAGAATCTTTATCAGCAAATAGTTCTACAAATGATTTATATTCACAAGTAGAAGTGATGGCTACAGAGTTTGGTGGTTTGGGTGAAATGTTGGAGTTACCTGCTTTTACTCAGCTTTGTGATTCAGTGCGTGAACATTTAGCAAATCATCCCGATCGCTGTGTGGAAATTTCTCAGTTAGCATTGCAAGCATGGAGGCGATCGCAAGCTTTAGTATTAACAAATCAACGGGATAGAATACCAGCAAATATTGAGCTAGGTGATTTAGGGGAAGTAGTTGTTAATCCTATTCCCCCACAGGTTAATACTAGCAATATCCCTACAGAAAATCAAGAGAATACCTTAGTAGCAGAATTAGTAGCAGAAGTAGTAATTCCTGATTTTGCAGATTTAGAAATAGAATTACCCCCAGAAATCAATGCTGTCGAGTTTCCTGATCCCAATGTAGCATTTACTCAAGAAAATACATCCTTAGACTATAAACATATTGAACGCAAAAGCGAAATCATTGGAGTTACTAAAGATAAAGAAATTCATGAAAATACAGTTAGAGTTCCTAGTAAACAATTAGAAGAAATTAATGATTTATTTGGGGAAATTATCATACAGCGTAATGGTTTAAATTCCCAATTAGAAAGATTACGTAAATTGGTTTTAGGACTAGGCCAACGAGTGCAAACTTTGCATCAAGAAAATCAACAAGTGCGTGCAGTTTATGAAAAAATCATTAGCGAAGATGTAAATTCTGGAGTATCAACATCAGCAGAGACGATGAGAGAAACAGAAACATTAAATCGCTATCAAAAATTAAACTTGCTTTCTCAGGATGTGATGGAAACTATTGTTCAGGTAGCAGAAGTTGCCAGTGATATTCAACTCAGTATTGATGATACAGATCAAATTGCTCGGAAGTTGAATAAAACATCTAAGCAAGTCCAGAGAAAATTAACGCAAGTGCGAATGCGTCCTTTATCTGATTTAGTTGAACGTTTTCCCAGAGCAATTAGAGATTTAAATGTTGAATATGGTAAAAATGTTCAATTAAAAATTGAAGGGGGGAAAACCTTAATTGAACGTAGTATTTTAGAAGCTTTGAATGAACCTTTAATGCACTTGTTACGTAATGCTTTTGATCATGGAATTGAAGATCCTGCTACCCGTCGGAGTTTAGGAAAACCAGAACAAGGATTGATAGAAATTAAAGGATTTCATCGCAGCGATCGCACAATTATTACTATCAGTGATGATGGTAGAGGTATTTCTATAGAAAAAATTCGTCAACGTGCTGTAGCTATGGGTTTGGATACCACATTAATAGCTACTGCGAGTGAAGATGAACTATTATCACTAATTTTTGAACCTGGTTTTACCACTTCTGAAAAAGTGACAGCTTTATCTGGCCGTGGTGTGGGAATGGATGTAGTTCGCAATAACTTACAATCAGTTCGGGGTGATATTCAAGTTGATACACAAGCAGGAATTGGTACAACTTTTACTTTATCAGTGCCATTTACTCTTTCAGTTGCAAGAGTTTTATTAGTAGAAAGCGATACTGCCACCAGTCCACATCATCGCATGGTTTTAGCATTTCCTACAGATGTAGTTACGGAAATCTTTTTATTAGATAATAAGCAAGTTTTTTCAATGGATGGTGGAGAATTTCTCAAATGGCAAGATACCATGTTACCTTTAATGCGTTTGGGTAATTATTTTGAATTTAATTGTTCTCACTATCATCATTTAGAAATAGAAAGTCCGACGGGAATAAATGCTAGTAGTGTGTTAATTATCAAACATGATCATCAACCAATAGCTGTACAAATAGATCGTTGTTGGGGTGAACAAGAAGTAGCAATTCGTCAAGTGGAAGGAAATATACCTTTACCTGATGGTTTTAGTAACTGTACAATGCTTGGTGATGGTCGAGTAGTACCATTAGTAAATACTAATGAATTAGTATCTTGGGTAACAAACAATCAACGTCCTCATAAAACTAATCAATTGCCTACCACTAAATTAAAAACAGCTTTTCTCAAACCACAAAAACCGAAACCCATAGCTAGACCTACTCATCAAAAAGGCATGATTTTAATTGTCGATGACTCCATTAATGTACGACGTTATTTAGCCTTAACTTTGGAAAAAGGAGGGTATCAGGTTGAACAAGCTAAAGATGGTCAAGATGCTTGGGAAAAGTTAGAAAGTGGGTTAAAAGTGCAAGCAGTAATTTGTGATATTGAAATGCCCCGTCTTGATGGTTATAGCTTTTTAGAACGGGTAAAATCTCATGTTGATTTAAAAAGTATTCCCGTTGCCATGTTGACTTCTCGTAGTAGTAATAAACATCGTCAACTAGCAATGCAGTTAGGAGCGCGGGCGTATTTTTCTAAACCTTATAATGAACAAGATTTATTGAGAACATTAGAAGATATGATTTTTAGAATGACAGAAACAGATAATAATTGAAAGCTACCGGACTTCTTAAAGAAGTCCGGTATCTGAGTATTAGGATTCAATATTAAAGAGGTTATTCAGTTTTGGGTTTATCTTAAGAACCTGTTTCTTCGTTAGTTCCTTCAGCGGAGACTTCTTCTTTCTTCTTCTCCTGTTGTTGTTCTGCTTGTTGAACTTGTTGCAGGTGAATATTATTTACTTGGTTAATAAATAATTCGACTGCTTGACTTACTCTTTGTTGTTGTTCTGCTTCTCCAGAAACATCATAACAACGGTAAGCTGGTGTAATTCCCAAGACAAATTTTTCTTGTTCTGCTTCTAACAATTCAACAGTTGCGTTAGCTGCAACCCAATTTTTTTGAAATGGGAAAGAGGTGACAATACTAGCGACAATGGAAGCTACGGCCGGACAAATGACTGGTAGCCATTTCAGCCAAGGTTGTCCGGTTTCTAACTTATCCACCAATACTAAAATTGGGGTGACACCAGACAAAATTACAGTAGAAATTTGCAGGATATAGTAAAGATTTCTTGCTAAATTTCTAGTGCTTTTGTAATCATCAATCAAATCTTGGCAATACTCTAAAGCTTTGGCTCTGGCAGGAACTATGGTATTGTTTTCCAAGGAATTACTATTCTGTAATAAAGAGGTGTATAGTTCAGCTTTTTTTGCTAGTTCTGCTTTTTGAGCTTCTTTTCTAGCATTATTAACTGAGTTTCTGTTGAGGAGAAACAAAAAAATTGCAATAGCTAAAGCTCCAACTCCAGCTAGTACATACTGTTGATTACTAGAATCGAAATAAATGATGAAAGCCGCACTGATAAAAACAGCTGCTAATAGATAATCAATCAGCTTTAAGAACAAGAGCATTTTTTCACCTGGCGAAGAAAATGGATGGAATGTATAAGCATTTTCTAACTCAATTAAAAATTGAGTGAAAAGCCTGAAAATAGGTCATTTTGCAAACAATTAATTATCTTACACCAAAGTAGCATTAAATACAAGGTTGTCATCCGGCTAGTTAACAAAAATAAAAATATTTTGATGAAAAATTTAAAGTTTTGTAAAATCCATACATTTGATTTATACCTTTGTAAGTATTCAGCAATCTTCCATCGGTTTTCATCAACAAGAGGTTGAAAAAACAAATTAAAATATTCATGAAGTAATTGCACATATTTTTAAACTGTGAGAAAGAAAACCATTAATATCATGGTGATAGTCAGAGCAAAAATTAAAGCATATTCAAATCTACGACTAAAAAATCCGATAATAGTGATTAATCCTACTAATAAAATGGCAATACCAATATATTGTTCTTTTTGCAAATTTTTAGCGATTAATGAATCATTAGATCCGGAAGGAGTTTCTTCAATATTATTAGTTTTTCGTGTTGAGTATTGATATGAATTTATCTCATGCAGAGACGCAGAGACACAGAGAGTATGAATTGTTAAAATTTGCTGTTTTGTAATTTTCATAAATCCTGTATTCTTGCCAGATATAGATGATAGAGAAAAAATGTAAATATTTAGACTAATTGCCTTATAATGTTTGGGTATTATTAGGTGACAGTAAAACCGCTTATTTATAATAGTGAAGAAGAATTTACCATTGGCGGCAGCAAAATTATACACAGTTGGTAGGGGTATATTAAAAATTGAAAATTGATCTTCTCAAAATATTTCCTCGTTCCCAGTCTCAGACTGTGAATGCTATCAAGAGTCTCTGACTATTTTGTAACATTTTCGTGATATTGATCAAGGTAGAGCCTTGAGAATTCATTCCCATACAGAGTATGGGAACGAGAAATGAGAAAGAAAAAAATTACTCAATCAATTTTTTATCTATCATTAGTTATATTTCCATCAGCAACATCACTACTAAAAATTGCCTAAAATTTCCCTCCCAGTATGAGATATAAACTATAGTATATATCGCTAGAAGTCAGTCATCAGCAAGAGGAAAAATAGTCAAATTACGTCTAATGTTGTGAATAGATATTCAAAAAAATGGACATAGAATATGCCTCTTTACAAACTAGAAGAATTTGATCCAAACTATAGAGAAACCTTTGGTGGAGATGATATTAAAACCTTGAATCTCTATACCGAAGGAGGAACAGAAGTAGGTGCAGTTGCTGATGCTTTAGTCGATGAAAATGGCAGGTTTAGATATTTAGTGATTGATACAAGTTTAGATACTGTTGGCAAGAAAATATTACTACCCATTGGACTAGCTCGCATCAATTATCCCGCTGGGCGTGTCTATGTCGATGGACTGAGCAAACAGCAAGTAGAACACTTACCAGAGTACCGGGAAAACATCATTGTTGATCAATCATTTGAAGAATTGGTACGCTCTATCTATCGTTCTCACCTTGGTACCATAACTTATGAACTGGAAACTTACAACTACGAACAAGAACCAACTTTATATGGTTTAAATGAGCAATATCATCAAACTCTCAGACTTTATGAAGAACGTCTAATTGCTAACAAACATCGTGTGAAAACAGGAGAAGTAGCAGTTGGTAAACACATTGAAACTGAAACTGCACGGGTGACAGTACCTATTGAAAAAGAACGCGTTGTTATTGATAGAGTTCAAACACCAGAGATAGGTACAATAGTAGACCCCAACGAAATCAAATTTCAAGCAGGGGAAGTAGCACATATAGATGTTTATCAAGAAACTCCAGAAATTCATAAAGAAGCATTTGTTCGTGAAGAGGTGCGAGTCAGAAAAGTAGTAGATCGGGATATTGTGGAAGCAGAAGACACGATTCGCCGGGAAGAATTAGATATTGATACTTCCGGTGAATTAAATATCAATGAAAATCGTGTATAAATTCATGAATCAGGAATCAGGAGATAGTAGGGGTTTAGATCCCCGACTTCTTCAAGAAGTCCGGGATCTGGGTATTGGGTATTTTTCATTTCCACCAAATATCTGACTTTTGATAATTAGATTTTCTGGCGATTCATTCGTGAGAAAGATGGAAATATCAGCATCAATTAATATTCTTGAAGGTAAGAAATTCAGAAACACTATTAACCGTTGAGGAAAAATATAATGGTTCTTTACAAATTAGAAGATTTTGACCCTCAGTACCGCACTACTTTTGAAGACAAAGACATTAAGGGATTAGGAGTATATACAGAAAGAAATGATGAAAAAATCGGTACAGTCCATGATGCGTTAGTTGATGAAAATGGACATTTTCGCTATTTAGTAGTTGACTTAGGCTTCTGGATTTTTGGTAAAAAAGTTTTACTACCTATTGGTCGTACTCGCATCGACTATAATAATGATCGCGTTTATGCTCTTGGTTTAACAAAAGAACAGGCAGAAGATTTACCTGAATTTAACGAACGTTTAGCAGGAGATTACGACTATGAAGAACGGGTGCGTGGTGTATATCGTAAACCCGACTATCGCACCACACCGCTAGAAGCATCAGGTTCAGTAGAATCACCAACGCCCGTAGATTCCAGAGAAGTAGCAACAACCTCTACAGCCAGAACTACACCCAATTACACCCGTGATACCTACCGCTACGAACATGAACCGGAGTTATTTGGATTAAATGAGCAAGATCATCAAACTCTAAAACTGTATCAAGAACGGCTTATTGCTAATAAACATCGCCGCAAAGTGGGGGATGTAACTGTTGGTAAGCACGTAGAAACTGAAACTGCACGAGTATCAGTACCCGTTGAAAGAGAACACGTTGTTATTGAGCGTGTCACCCCTGAAAATGCTGGTAGAACAGTTTCTTCCCGTGAAGCTGACTTCCATGAAGGTGAAGTTGCTCGCATGGAAATCCACGAAGAAATCCCGGAAGTTAGAAAAGAGGCTTTTGTGCGGGAAGAAGTGAGAGTGAAAAAAGTCGTTGAGCAAGATACTGTGGAAACTCAAGACACAGTTCGTCGGGAAGAGTTAGATGTGAATGCTCCTAATCTCCCGATTGAAGAACGATAATTAGTAAGTATTCAGGAGTCAGGATTTAGGATTCAGGATTCAGGAGTTAGAATAATTGTAAAATCAGGAATCAAGAGATTCAAGATTTTATCAAATACATCAAGATAATCAAAGTTTTAATTTATTCTGGATCTGGATTTTGAATTTTGAATCCTTCTATCTTAACTATTGAAATAATATTGATTGTATTTAATGAACCACGTTATGCAAAGCATTTCCCTAAGGGTAGACACGAAGGACACGAAGGAAGAAAAGATTATCCCTCTCTTGGAAGAAAGGTTGTTTGTTGATCATAATAAACAAAAGGTAGGAGAGGTGATTGTTCGTAAGGAAATCGAAACTGAGATGATCCAAGTTCCTGTGAGACGGGAAAAATTAATTGTTGAACAAGTTAGTCCACAACACCAACAATTAGCAGAAATTGATTTAAGTCACGGGGAGATTCCTGGTATTGAGTTAATAAATGAGGAAATATCAAAAGATTCTAGTTTGGATAGAGGTTTAACGGTGAGTGGAGAGTTTATTTCCCCAAAAATTGCTAGTTTGCTTTTAAATGCGATCGCTCAAGAAAAAGATCATGGTTGTCAACAAGTCAAAATCACAATTTCTGTAGAAAATCAATCCCAACAGCAAAAGTATCAAGAATGGTTTAACCGTTGTTCTCATTCTTCTCATATTTAATTTTATGGTGGGTATTACCCACCTTTTTAATTAATTAATTAACTAATTAATTAATTAATAATTAAAAATATCAATCAATTATCAATTATCAATTATCAATTAATTGGTGTATATCTTTGACGATTATAGATTGCAAAAGCTAAAACTACAAACGTGAATATTCCTGCTAAATATAAAGGATAGCCATAAGTTAACGGCTGAGATTGCTGTACAATCATTCCCGCAATTACAGGACCAATACCATTAGAAATACTTAAATAAGAAGCATTCAATCCTAATGCAGTTCCCTGATCTTCTGGTTTAGCATTGAGAGAAATTAATGTGCTAATCATCGGTTGCACCAGAGAATTGAAGATTGAAAATAATATACCAACTACGACAAAATAATTAATATTAGCCCAAATTGGCATCAAGAAAAATGACAAACTGCGGAAAAACAAACCTAAAAATAATATTTTGACGACATCAAATTTTTCTTTTAGTATAGAAATTCCCCAAGTTTGCATAATCACGCCTAGCGTACCAAAAGTTAAAAATAAAAGAGTCAATGATTGACTATTTTGATTTAGCACTTTAATAAAGTAAGGTTGAAAAGCATAAGTAAACATTGTAAAAGTTGTACCAATCAGAAAGTTAATTAATAGTAAAATGCCCACTCCTGGCATTACTAAACCTTTAATTAAATTTCCTAAACCTAAATCAAAAATGTTTTTAGGTTTTTGAGATTGTTTTTGCAGAGTTTCTGGTAAAAATAAAGCTGTTATTAATAAAGCGATAAACGCCACTGCACCAGAAGCTAAAAACGCAGTCCCTAAAGAAATCTGCTGTGCCAACAAACTGATAGCAGGTCCTAAAACAAACCCTAATCCCATCGCCGCCCCATAAATACCAAAAGCTTGGGCGCGATTTTTTGGACTGGTAATATCAGAAATCACAGCTTGAGCAACAGAAACATTACCACCTGTAATACCATCTAAAAATCTGGCAAAAAATAGCAACCAGGCTACTGTCGCATTGCCAGCTATAAAGTTAGCAATTACAGTACCTGCTAAACTGATAATTAATAAAGGCTTACGTCCAAATCTATCAGATAATTTACCAATTACTGGAGTTGCGAAAAACTGAGATATTGAGTAAATAGAAAATAATAAACTGGTGTGAAAATCACTCAGTTCAAATTGTTTACCATAGAGGTAAATAATAGGAATTAAAATTGTCAAACTGAGGGAATTAACAAAGACAATTAAAGCAGTGATCCAAAAATGACGATTCATAAATAAGTAAGAATTCAGGAGTCAGGAGTCGTAGGGGCGAAGCATTCGGAAAATAACCTGGAACAAAAATTGATAATTGTTCGCCCGAATGCTTCGCCCTTACAGGAGTCAGGAGGCAGAAGGCAGAAGGCAGGAGGCAGAAGGTAGGAGATAGATATTTTTGCCCAGTCACCAGTCACCAGTCCCCAGTCACCTTAAAACCGCCCATCCTCAAGAGACAGGCGGTTATTTAATGTTGCTTATTAAACAGAAAAACGTATCAGGTTGTCATTACAATGAAGAACCGATTCCAGCGTAGGCTCCATAAAAGAAAATACCTACAACAGTAATTACACCCAACCCTGCGATTGTAGCCACAACCCACAGGGGAATTCTCCCACTTCCAGACATGGTTTTCTCCTCCCTTAACAACAAATCAACAGAAAGTTAATAATGATGACGATTCCAGTTAGTTAAAGAAGTAACTGGAGAACAAAATACCGAGAACGAAAATTAATAACAGTCCCAGGTACAAAGAAGTACGGTTTAGTTCAACAGGTTGTTGATTAGGATTAGGCGTTCTTTCCATGATTTGCTCCTAACGTTGAATAAACTGCATTGCTGCGATCGCACCTAAAAAGAAGACAGTAGGTACGCCTAAAGTGTGAACCGCCAGCCATCTGACAGTAAAAATAGGATAAGTAACAGGTTGATTGACGTTATTGCCGGTAGCCATGATCTCAAATTACTTTTGGATAAATGTTTCTACTTGTTTCTTAGCTTCGTAACGGTTGCTAACGATGGGTACTTCTTGACGTACTTGAGTGAAATACTCGTTAGGACGGGGTGTACCAAAAACATCGTAAGCCAGACCAGTGCTGACAAATAACCAACCAGCAATAAATAAAGCTGGGATGGTGATGCTGTGAATTACCCAGTAACGAATACTGGTAACAATGTCCGAAAATGGACGCTCTCCAGTGGTACCTGACATTTAACTACCTTCGCAAAAACTACTATTGAGTCTATTATCCTACAAAGTTTAGAAACAGTTACAAGTTGCAACTTTCTTCTCAGAAAAGGTTATCACCTAAGCGGCCTCAGCTTGATTGGCTGTTTCTGCATTGGTGGGGTTATATTTGAGCAAAACGCCGTGATCACCGATGATAAAACCTTGATCGGGGCTAAAAAATACAATTTTGTACAGATTAGCAGCGACTTCTTCCACATCACGGTCTTTTTCCCAAGTTTGGCCACCGTCGGTACTGCGTAGCAAGTTACCGCTACCACCACCAATCCAAATTTCATCAGGTGTGCGATAGGCTAAATCTAATAAACCCCAGCTAGTTGATAACTCTGGATATTCTACATCTAACCATTCATCTGATTTAGCTGGATCACTAAATTGCACTTGACCACCTCTTGCTAATAACCACAACTGGCCGTTATCAGCAAAACCCATATTTTCTAAACGACGGGAACTATTACGGTTATGGGGTTCCCAAGCTGCCATTCCTGGTTCCCAAACAGAGTAAAAACTACCTTTCGCAGAAACAGCAATATATTTACCATCGGGCGATCGCTCTAAGTTCCGCACCACACCCACAGCAGTTTCTACCTGTGCTTTCCAGTTTAGACCACCATCGGTAGTTTTATAAATCGCGCCCACATCAGTGGCCATTTCGGCTGTACCTTCACCCAGTGCAGTCACCAAAATGGGACTACCGGGTAATTTTTGACTCAAAGGTAAGCTAGACCAAGATTTCCCACCATCACTGGTATGCAGCAACAAAGAAGGTTCACCCACGATCCAACCTTCTTGACCGGCAAAACTTACCGAGTCAAAACGGGATCTTAGCTCATCCACAGCCAGTTCTAAACGTTGCCAAGTTCTACCACCATCTTTAGTTTCCAACAGAGTGGCATTACTGCCTACTAAATAACCATGATTGGGGTCATCAGTAAAAGCAATATCAAACAGTTTTTCCTCGGTTGGTACACTGATAACTTCCCAAGGATTAAAAGTTGTAGAGGGAACTTTGCTACAACCTATACAAGCTAAGACTACTATTAACGCGGCAAATATACCTTGCCACCTTTTGAAAATTGATTGCATCAGTATTTTTTAGTGTTTGTGTGAATCAAGGGAACAGGAGTCAGGAGTTAGGAGTCAGGAGTCAGGAGGTAGGAGGCAGGAGTTTTTTATTTTGGATTTTGGATTGTTTTTGTTAACTCCAATCTAAAATCTGGGGTCTAAAATCTAAAATTTTCTTCCCCAATCACCAATCACCAGTCCCCAATCACCAGTCCCCAATCACCAGTCCCCAAAAGGGATATTATTGTAGTCCGTAAAGACTGATAAAAAACAAGAAGCCAAGGGCTAAAGCACCAAATATTAAGATATTCTTTTGCGCTGGTGTCAGTTTATTTACACCCAAGCCATAACCTAAGTTTTCTTTGAAACCAGATGCCGTACCCGCAGGACCGATATTAGCAAAAGCTACCTTCTTGGCAGTGCAAACTGGACACTTCCAATTGATTGGCAGTTCTGCAAACGCTGTTCCCGCTGGGATATCATATTTATCGTCTCCCTTCTGTGGTTCATATACATAACCGCAGGCGCGACACTCATAGCGGTCTAACGCCTGAGTCTCAAGAGCTTCTTCAGCTTGTTCACTCATGGCTAGATTCTCCTAGAGGGGAAATCTTAAAGATACGTTACAAATTATGACATAATTGTTAAACTTTTCTATCAATCCTCAAACTGAATCAAATACTCCACTCTGTCTGTTTCCCAGATTTCAAAATACCTGGAAAGATATAATGTAAAAAGAAGTTACAGCTTGATTTCCACCATAATCAGTAATCAGTAGATATTTATTGTGTTTGTCCTTAGCGGTTACGAATATCTTCTAGGCTTCTTGATCCTTTGCAGCCTAGTTCCAGCCCTGGCGCTATCAGCGTCCAAACTTCTGAGACCTAGTAGCTACAGCCCTGAACGGCGCACCACCTATGAATCCGGTATGGAACCCTTTGGCGGAGCCTGGATTCAGTTCAACATTCGCTACTATATGTTTGCCTTAGTCTTTGTTGTCTTTGACGTGGAGACTGTTTTCCTATACCCTTGGGCGGTAGCCTTCCACCGTTTAGGACTATTGGCATTTATTGAAGCATTGATTTTTATTGCGATTCTCGTAATCGCGTTAGTTTACGCATGGCGTAAAGGAGCATTGGAATGGTCGTAAATTCTAATCTAACCACCCAGGACAAAGAACGAATTATTAACCCCATTGAGCGTCCTACGGTAACTCAAGAACTGTCAGAAAACGTGATTTTAACGACAGTTGATGACCTTTACAACTGGGCGCGGCTTTCTAGTTTGTGGCCTTTGTTGTTTGGTACAGCTTGCTGCTTTATTGAATTTGCGGCTTTAATTGGCTCTCGTTTTGACTTTGACCGTTTTGGTCTAATTCCCCGTTCTAGCCCCCGTCAAGCCGATTTAATCATCACTGCTGGAACAATTACCATGAAGATGGCTCCTCAATTGGTGCGTCTTTATGAACAAATGCCCGAACCCAAGTATGTAATCGCTATGGGTGCTTGTACCATTACAGGGGGTATGTTCAGCGTTGACTCTCCCAGTGCAGTACGCGGAGTTGATAAGCTGATTCCTGTAGATGTGTACTTACCTGGTTGTCCTCCCCGTCCAGAAGCGATTATTGATGCAATTATTAAATTGCGGAAGAAAATTGCTAATGATTCGATGCAAGAACGGGGTCAAATCAAACAAACCCACCGCTATTACAGTACCACCCACAATATGAAGCCAGTTCCCGAAATTTTAACTGGTAAGTATTTACAATCAGAAACTCGCTACAACCCACCCAAGGAATTAACAGAAGCGATTGGTATGCCTGTACCACCTGCGTTGTTGACATCTAAACAGAAGGAGGAAGAAAAGCGTGGCTGATGCAGAATCTCAAGAATCTAAAATAGTTCCTGCGGGTCAGGTTTCCCAGTGGTTAACAGAAAATGGTTTTGACCACGAATCTTTGGCAGCTGATGTCAATGGTGTAGAAATTATTAAGGTTGCACCTGAGTTTTTACTTCCTACCGCTACAGCTTTGTATGCTTATGGGTTTAATTGTCTCCAATTTCAAGGCGGTATTGATTTAGGACCAGGACAAGATTTAGTTAGTGTTTATCACTTGATCAAGGTGAGTGATAATGCTGATAAGCCAGCAGAAGTGCGGATCAAGGTGTTTTTGCCTAGAGAAAATCCCGTTGTTCCTTCAGTGTATTGGATTTGGCGCACTGCTGACTGGCAAGAGCGCGAGTCCTACGATATGTTTGGGATTATCTATGAAGGTCATCCTAATTTGAAGCGGATTTTGATGCCGGAAGATTGGGTAGGTTGGCCTTTACGTAAGGATTACATCTCGCCTGATTTCTATGAGTTGCAAGACGCTTATTAGGTAGTGCTAATCTGTGGTTTACCCCTTTCCAATGGTGGAGAGGGGTATTGTTTTTTTTGGGGTTAGCAAAAATCATGAGGTGCTATCAACTGGAGTTTAAGTTAATCAGAGACTTAGCGAAACTATGAATAATCTTAGGTAGGGGTTGCTGAATAAAGACAAAAGCTAGATATATTGAAGGTTTGAGGCTAATAAACAAGAAAAAGATGCAAGGATTTTGAAGGGTATACCTGAAAAAGTGTGCATTTTGGGTCTGATAAATCAGGAAATTATAGCCCACATTCCGCACTTCAATAAAATAGGTAGAGTCATGGATAAACTCTATAAATATGGATTAACTAAACTATTCTTAATCATTGCCTTAGAAGTAGTAAAAAAATATGGAATAGACACAAAATATTCCCATTTAGACTCAAGCTCATTACATTTACATGGAAAATATGATAATTGCCTAAATAATCTAGAGAAAGAATTAGGAATAAATCGAGAACATCCAATTATGATTACACAAGGATATTCTCGTGACCATCGCCCTGACCTAAAACAATGTATCTTAGAAGTTGTCTTAAAATTTTTCGGCGAATATAATTCACTACTACACAAGCAAAGTCCACCTGCGTGGACTAACGAAAAATTAAGGATTTGAAACCTGCGTAGGCAGGTTTTGTCTGTGTAGATGTGATTTCTAATCGCCCAAGTTAGACTTTTCAAACATCCTCTTAAAGGGTACTTTATCAAGGTGCTTGGGAGTATGACGTTACAAGTGGTGATAGGGTATTTTATGTTCCTGATGAGGAACAATTAAAGGTTGTTGTCTATTATGCGGGGAAACATCCTAAACAAGCTCCTGTACCATAATTTATTGTTCATAAAAAAGCAGGAAATCCATTAATTTATCTTCTATCATCTGCGTTTATCTGTGGTCATCTGCGTTTAATTATTCTTGATATATCAAACATCCTGCAAATCCTGTAATACTGGATATCCTGATTCTGACAAATAATCTCTGATTATTAACACAGATAAACTTAAAAAAATAAAAATTGCAATAAAAATAAAAATAAAATTTTGTAAATCCTCTCATCTTGTCAATACCCATTGATAAATTTGAGAATTGTAAAGAATTTGGACTTTTTGAGAAAATTGCCATTTAATGTAAAACAGATGCCATCATAGCTCAATCAGAGCCAATTGGCGGGCAATTTACCTACCAGATACAACCCAGCCGGTAAATATCCTCTACCGGGGCATCTGGTAGCATGAGAAATTGCCAATTTAATTAAATCAACCTAACAATAAAGGGAAATTTGGTAAAAAGCTGTTAATTAATAACTAGGACTTTTTGCCAAAGATGATTTTAATCCTAGACAAATTGTGATGAATATAACTAATTTCCCGTGGTTGACGACGATTATTCTTTTACCAATAGCCGCGTCACTGCTCATTCCTATCATCCCCGATAAGGAAGGTAAAACCATCCGTTGGTATGCCTTAATTGTCGGTTTGATTGATTTTGCCCTCATCATTGCCGCTTTCTACTTGGGTTATGATTTCTCTAACCCTGACTTACAATTGGTAGAAAGTTATTCTTGGCTACCACAAATAGATTTGAAGTGGTCCGTGGGGGCTGATGGTTTATCCATGCCTCTGATTATTTTGACGGGTTTTATTACCACTTTAGCGGCTTTGGCAGCATGGCCTGTTACCTTCAAACCCAGGCTATTTTACTTTTTACTTTTAGCCATGTACGGTGGCCAAATTGCCGTGTTTGCAGTCCAGGATATGCTTTTATTCTTCCTGGTGTGGGAATTGGAGTTAATTCCGGTTTACCTACTGCTGGCTATTTGGGGTGGTAAAAAACGCCATTATGCAGCGACGAAGTTTATTCTCTACACCGCCGGCGGTTCGCTGTTTATTCTTCTCGGTTCTTTGACGATGGCGTTTTATGGTGATAATGTCACCTTTGATATGCAGTCACTCGCCCTCAAAGACTACGCCCTCAATTTACAACTGTTACTATACGCTGGTTTCTTAATTGCTTACGCTGTTAAGTTACCTATCATCCCTCTGCACACTTGGCTACCAGATGCCCACGGGGAAGCTACCGCACCTGTGCATATGCTATTAGCAGGTATTCTGCTGAAAATGGGCGGTTATGCCTTAATTCGCATGAATGCCCAAATGTTGCCTGATGCCCATGCTTATTTTGCCCCGGTGTTGGTAATTTTGGGGGTAGTCAATATTATCTATGCGGCTTTAACGTCTTTTGCCCAACGTAACCTGAAGCGGAAAATTGCCTACTCTTCAATATCTCACATGGGCTTTGTTACCATTGGGATAGCCTCTTTTACCGATTTAGGTTTAAGTGGTGCAGTTTTACAAATGGTTTCTCACGGGTTAATAGGTGCAAGTTTATTTTTCTTGGTTGGTGCAACTTATGACCGGACACACACCCTGATGTTAGATGAAATGGGTGGTGTTGGTAAGCGGATGAAGAAGATTTTTGCGATGTTTACTACTTGTTCAATGGCTTCTTTAGCATTGCCAGGAATGAGTGGTTTTGTAGCAGAATTAATGGTGTTTGTGGGTTTTGCCACTAGCGATGCTTATAACCCTACATTTAAAGTCATCGTTATTTTCTTGATGGCAATTGGTGTGATTTTAACCCCAATTTATTTGCTGTCAATGTTGCGAGAAATTTTCTACGGACAAGAAAACGAAGAGTTAGTTTCTCACCAAGCTTTAATTGATGCTGAACCTCGTGAAGTGTTTATCATTGCTTGTTTGTTAGTTCCTATTATTGGGATTGGTTTTTATCCCAAACTGCTAACTCAAATGTACGATTCTACTACTGTACAATTGACGGCAAGATTACGGGATTCCGTACCAACTTTAGCTGCTAAGAAAGCGGTGGAACAGGTTTCTTTAAGTGCGCCTGTGATTGGTGAATAGTTCTGAGTTACAATTTATCATTAGGGTGGGTTTAAGACCTGCCCTTTTTTATGTCAATTCTACTATTGAAAATTATTGAAAATACTTAATTTTTTTATCTCACGCAAAGGTGCAAAGACGCAAAGAAGGAAAGGTTAGGGTTTATATAGAAGGACGAACTACTCTAATTAGTTTTCCTGCTAGATTTCCTGCTTGAGAAATAGCTTCATGAAGGCGTTGTGACATTCTGTTTCTATCACTATCATTTGTACAAACAATAATACCTGAATGATTTGGTTGTAAGCGGTGAAGTCGAATAAAATCATAGCGATTTAGTGTTAAAATCGCCCTTTCTTCTTGAATAGCAAAATTTAAAACTTCTTCATCAGGAATACTTTGATTAGCTTTCCCTGCTTCTTGCACTGTTAATACATCATGACCAAAATTGCGTAATAATTCGCTGACTACGCGGGGAAATTGTTCATCTGCATAAAGACGTACCACAATTTACGCTGCCTCATTTTTTTGAATTGCTGTTTCAATTTCTTCAGAATGTGCATTTGCATAAGCCCAAGCATTGACTAAATCAGCAGCAGTTAAATGAGGATAATCATCTAAAAGTTGTGCTTCACTAATACCTAAACGTCGAGATTCTACTAATAACCAAATAGGAATACGCGTGTTAGCAATACACGCTTCACCACCGCAAACTCCAGGGGTTTTGGTAATGGGATATGTAGTTTGATTTAAGGTTTTAGTTAATATTTGTATGGCTTGTGCTTTTTCGGTTGGGGTTAGTGCTAGGAGTTGGGTTTCTAAGTCTTGGTTTGTCATATTTTTTAAGTAATTAATTTATTGCTGTGAAATCATTAGCCTATCCGTTTTAATTCTTCTCGTAATACTCGCCTTAATGTATCTTCTAAAGGTTCACGACGCTGTTGGATATATTCTTTTAAAGCATCGTTAATTAATGTTTGGTAGTTGCCACCACCTGCTTGATGAACTTGATCTCGAAACCATGCGAGTATTTCATCATCTAAACGAATAGTAATTCTGGTTTTTCCGGGTGCTGTTGGTTCTATTGCTCCCCTTTTTCCTTGGCTAAAATCATATTCTGATTCCATAATTTATCTTTACGCTGCTATGCTATCTAATTCTATTGTATGTACATTAGTACATATTATCATTATCAGAAGAGAAATATTCAATTTATGGAAAAATTTTGGCAATTCGCTCTTTTTTTGTTTCACGCAAAATCATATTAACTTAATTTAATAAAGTGTCAAAACTCCTAAATCTGAATTTTCTGCAAAGGCTTGGATATCCTCTAAATGTAATTGCAAAATTTCCTCTATTTGATTTGTTGAACAATTACCACGTCTCACCCAAATTACTTTAGGTGGATATCCACGCAGTATACTTAATTCATTAAAATCTGCATCTCTGGTAACAATTATAAATTTATTTTGTTTTGCAAATTCCCACAGAATTCTATCATCCGCTTGATCTAAACCTAAGAGAAAAACGTGCTGAGAGTTGGGGTAAATAGCAGCGAGTTTATCTACTAACCGGGGTGATAGATTATGATCAAATAATAACTTCATGCTTGCACCATCAACATTTGTCTTTCTCTATCTGCTGCATAGCTAAGACAAGCTAAAATATCTTCTTGTGTTAAATAAGGAAAATCATGCAGTATTTCCTCATAAGTCATGCCAGATGCAAGGTATGATAGAACGTCATATACTGTAATTCTCATCCCCCGAATACAAGGTTTACCTCCTCGTTTTCCTGGTTCAATGGTAATTATATTTTGATACTGCATATTGTTTAAAGGGGTAGGTTTTGTTTTCTATTTTAGCGTTAGAGGTTGTTTGAAAAGTTTTAGATGGTGACTTTATACACTTGCAGATCCCCCCTAACCCCCCTTAATAAGGGGGGAAATAGAATTAAAGTCCCCCTTTTCAAGGGGGATTTAGGGGGATCTAAAATTTTTGATACATCATGAGGGACTTTTCAAACATCCTCTAAAATGTGCA
Source organism: Sphaerospermopsis sp. FACHB-1094 (assembly GCF_014696195.1). Taxonomy (NCBI): domain Bacteria; kingdom Bacillati; phylum Cyanobacteriota; class Cyanophyceae; order Nostocales; family Aphanizomenonaceae; genus Sphaerospermopsis; species Sphaerospermopsis sp. FACHB-1094. The sequence goes on from NZ_JACJPT010000003.1 coordinate 64,206, forward strand.
GATAAAAAAGACCCACAAGAAAAGAAAATAGTATAATAATACATTTGCATAGCTTGAGTAGTCAAATAAGAGTTTCTTTCTAACAATATGCCAGCAAAAAACCACTGCCAAGCATTTAACATTTGTAGAAAACTAACTGTAAATGACCATTTTTTGTAGATGACAATTTTTGCTTGATCATAAACTTTATTTTCTGCTGTTCGGTCTCCTCCTAATAAATTTAGTTCTTTTAATTGACTAGCTAATCTATCATTATATAAATTATAATACCCTTCAAGGTTATTAAATTCACTTGATAACCGTTTAAATGTAAAAGTTGTTTCTCTGCCGTCGTTAGACATATCTTTATATAATTAAATTTCCAATAACATATTTAATCTAAAAAAAGCCACTGTCAATGATTTTATCTAAATTGCAATATAATTTATAGGACTTACGCACTGTACAAATTCACCATGATGTGCATGAACGAAAATCCGTCGTTTCAGGCTTTTGGCGATTAACTTCCGATCAATAGCGATCGCCCAAAAATAATTAAAAAATCACGTTAAAATGCCCGAAACCCATACCTCATATTTGGTTGATTCTGTCAATGCGTAAGTCCTAATTTAATACAAAAGGTTTCTAATAAAAAATTACATTGTTATATTATATAATATAATGCAATACGAAAGATTCTTACAAAACCATGAGTAAAGAAAATATTACATTTAGAATAGACAGCAGCAAGAAAGCCGTTATTGACGCATTAGCAAAAGGCATAAACCGCGATAGAAGCTATATTCTCAATGAAGCGATAAACGCTTATTTAGAGATGTATCAATGGCAAATCGAAGAAATCCAAAAAGGCATTACTGAAGCGGATGCTGGAGATTTTGCTAGTGATGAAGAAGTAAAAGGGACATTTGCAAGGCTAAGTAATGCAGATTAAATGGCTACGTCGGGCGCTGCGTAACTTAGAACAGGCGCATAACTACGTTTTTCAAGAAAATCCTACAGCAGCACAGGAATTAATAATCAAAATTCAAAATGCTGCCAACCAATTAGAAAAATATCCATTTATGGGTAAAAATGGCAGAATTGAAGGTACAAGAGAATTGATAATTTCTCACTCACCGTATATTCTGATTTACCGAGTTAAAGAAGAATCTGTAGAAATTCTGCGAATTTTGCATACATCAAAACGCTATCCAGAATAACCAGAGAATAAATTAAGAGTCTAAAAGCGAAAGTCGGTTTTAACCGACTATATTTATTTTTTATTATCACTCTATTTCATCAGGATTCACACCTAAAGCCCTTAACTTTTCAGCTAAAAGTTGCGTTTTTCTCCTTTCTGCGGCTAATGCTGTTTCTGCTTGTTCCAAAAGTTGAGAAATTTCCAGATATGAAGAAAACTTATTACCATCGGGACGATAAATTTGTAATTCTTCCCCTGATAAATCAAACTTAATTCCTAACTTGGGACTAACCCAATTTTCCATTTCTGAAATGACATCTAAACCATCTTCCGTTCTTAACCATCCTCTCAACTGATTATTTTGAGGATTATAAATATAATATTCTTCTACTCCATATCTTTCATAAAATATCAATTTCCTCTCCATTTCGGTTTGAGAATTGCTAGGAGAAAGAATTTCAAAAACTACCTGGGGCGCAATATTATTTTCTTGCCATTGTAAATAAGAACCGCGTTTACCTTTTGGTCGTCCAAATACAACCATAACATCAGGTGCATTGACTATATAATTTTTCCCTTCAATGGGATACCAAAATAAATCACCAGCCACAAAAACATCAGGGTTATCTGCAAATAACCAATCTAAATTTTGTTGAATAACTAATATCCAACGAAACTGTTCTGTATTATTAGCCATTGGTTGTCCATCACTGTCTGGGTAGATGACCTCTGATGTATTTAAGGGTAGAGGTTGAGTAACCATAACTTTAAATTAGTTAGTTGTTTACTTTACCAATATCTTAGCACTAAATAATAGATACCCTAATTTTTAATAAGAGCCAGGGAATAAATTCCCTGTCTAAAAGCAAAAGTCGGTTAAAACCGACTCATAAAAAAACTTTGTTCTTCCTCTTTGCGCCTTTGCGTCTTTGCGTGAGAAAACTACTAAAAATTCTCATCATCAATAAAAAAATCCATCAAACTTACTTAACCTCAGACACAGAAAAAGCCTTATTTGCTTCAGCATAAATCTTTAAAGCAACCGCCATTTGTTGTTTAGCATTATCTCCCTGTGCTTGAAACCAAGCCAAAGTTTCAGGATCAACTTCAATCATAATTTTTACAGGTGATTGAGGCATTCGCAACTGTGCTTTCTCAAAAAACTCATCCGACAAAGGAGGAATATCAGAAGTATCAATTTCCTCATCACTCATCGCATCAATTCTAGCCCAATCTGTTTTTGATGTATTGTTCATAGCGTTTTCGTTCATGAGAAATTGCCTTTCTTAATGAAATAATCCTAACTATATTCACATCAGGTTCAGTGTAAATAACAACTATAACCCTACCATCAAGTAGTCCAATACCAATATATCTTTCTTCACCATAATCTTGTCGTTCATCAATATAGACAAGCATCGGTAAATTAAAAATTCGGTAAGCATCAGCAAAATCAAAACCATGCTTTGTGATATTACTTTGGTTTTTACGCTCATCCCATTCAAACTTCATAAACTCAATCTACCACACCAATTGCTAACTCTCTCTTCCTCTTTGCGCCTTTGCGTCTTTGCGTGAGAAAAACCCTAAAAATCCTCATCATCAATAAAAAATTCCGCCTCCTCATCAACCCCAGACTTCAACTCACCCAAACCCCAAAGAGACTGCAAAACCACCCCACCAACCAAACCCACCGCTACCCAAAAAGCCAACATCAAACCAAAAGGAATTTGTATTGATTGAAAAACCAAAAACTTTAAAGATACAAGTGTGGCATTCTGCACAGAAATTAGTGCGATCGCCAACACCCAACCAGCTATAACTATAGAAATAAATAAATTCACAAACATTTTCATAATTTTATATATAAAAAAGGAGTCAGGAGTTATTAATTTTGGATTTTGGATTTTGGATTTTGGATTGTTTTTGTCAAATCCAATCTAAAATCTAAAATCTAAAATCTAAAATTTTCTTCCCCAGTCCCCAGTCCCCAGTCCCCAGTCCCCAGTCCCCAGTCCCCAGTCACCTATCCTAACTTAGCAATTTCAGCTTCCATCGTCGCTGCAATCTGACTAAGTTTATCCGGTGAGTTGGTTTCCATGTACACTCTCACCAAAGGTTCTGTACCAGAAGGACGCAATAACACCCAACTACCTTCTTCTAAATACAGTTTAATCCCATCCTTTCTTCCCACTTCCTTCACTTTAATTCCCGCTACTTCGGAAGGAGGATTTTTGATATAGGCATCAATCACAGCGTTTTTGTGAGCTTCCGTCAGGTGTAAATCCAAACGGTTGTTATATAAAGGACCATCAGCTTCAGCAATAGCTTCCTGAACCAACATACTTAAAGGTTTACCTTCATAGGCGATCGCCTCAGCCACCAGCATATCAGCCAAAACCCCATCCTTCTCAGGAATATGGCCAATAACACTTAAACCACCAGACTCTTCACCACCAATTAAAACGGTGGTTTCTCGCATTTTCTCACCAATGTATTTAAAACCAACCGCAGTTTCATAAATTGGTAAATTATACTTAGCCGCGAAATTATCCAGCAAGTGAGTAGTCGCCACAGTTCTCACTATCGCACCACTCTTACCTTTGTTTTTGATTAAATGTCTTGCTAAAACCAACAGCACTGTATTGGGAGTGAGAACATTTCCTAGTTCATCAACGATCCCAAAGCGATCGCTATCTCCATCCGTTGCTAAACCCAAGTCAGCTTTATCAGCTTTTACAGCTTCCACCAACTCCACCAACTGTTCACCCTTAGGTTCTGGCATACCACCGCCAAAAAGTACATCTCTCCAAGTGTGGAAACTTTCCAACTGAGTACCGCAATGTTGCAGCACCTCATCTAAATAGCCACGAGATGTAGAATAGAGAGCATCGTACTTAACTTTTAAATTTGCACCCTTAATTTTTTCCACATCCAGCAATGTGTAGATAAAATGCAAATAATCGGGCTTCGGATCAAAAGTAGAAATCGTACCAGATGGGTTACTTCCTGGTAACTCATCCGATGCCGTTTCTATATTGGCCACAATAGTATCAGTAATTTCTGGAGTGGCAGGACCAGCATAGTCTGGGATATATTTAATCCCACAATAAGGTGCAGGATTATGACTAGCAGTAAACATCAAAGCCCCTGCGGAATTAAGGTGTTTCGCATTGTAGGCAATCACAGGAGTCGGACAATCCCGATCCGTAATTTTCACATTCCACCCTAAATCTGCCAAAACCGCAGCAGATGTCCGTGCAAACTCATCAGCCAAAAATCTTGTATCGTAGGCAATTAAAACTGGTCTGTCTTTACTATAGGCAGTTTCCAGATAACTAGCGATCGCCCTAGTTACTTTCCGCACATTAGGAAACGTAAAATCATCGGCAATAATGCCACGCCAGCCATCAGTACCGAATTTTATTTTACCAGAATTGTTAGGGTTACTCATTTTGCTACTCTCTCCCGTGCATCATCACTACTATGAGGAAGCATCCCGCAAAGCTTGTGGAACAACCACCATCCTGCAAGTATCCCCAAGGTAATTTCTCTCACTGTACCTGAGCAATGTCAATCCCTGCTAGACCCTTTGTAAGTTACCACCTTTGGTCTCTAGTTTCCCCCAAAAGAGGCCAAGAACATTGGCATTGTCAAATGAGAAGGGGATTCATTAAAGCACGACAACATGAACCAGAGGTAAAAGCTTTATTATCCCAAGCTACACCACCACAGCGGATTGGTATGCTTGCCCAAAAGGGTATCTATGAATTTCATCATCATCTCCATTGGTTAACTCAATCGGATGGTGTGGAAAAAGTAGCCCAGTTGTTAAAATTAAGTAATTTTACTTTTCAAGTCAAGCAACGGGTACTGCACATTTTACAAAAATATCAAAAATCGCCTTTGCTGTTAAATAAACGCATTCTGCAATTAACTCCTGGTGATGAAGGTTTTCCTAAACCAATTTTCATTGAAAAAGCTAATTATTGTTTTCGGTTATATGCAGCTATGGACTGTGTTTTTATTGAGTCTGATAGCACTTTGCATATTTTAGATTTTAAAACTGGTAAGTCAGATTTTGATCAAAGACAAGCTTTAGTTTATTTATTAGCTGCACGTTATCTTTATCCTGGGAAAACTGCCGTAGCATCATTTTATAATTTGGAAATTGGTAAAAAATCTGATTTAATTACTATTAATAATCATGAGTTAGCATCTTTGGAATTTGAGTTGGCTAATGTAGCAAATAAACACCAACTTGATTTACAAAACTATGCAGCTACAAGCAATAACTTTAGTAAAATCTTTCCACCTAACCCCGGTTATCACTGTCGTTTTTGTCCGTTTAATTCAATCTGTGAATTTTCTCAATTTAACCCGGAAAAATCACATTCAACGCCAATAATTCGTAATTCGTAATTTTGTAATTTAAAACATCCTGCCTTTTTACTGTCACCGTGGCGTAGCACCTGTCACCCTCTAACAAAATCTCTTAAAAAACGATAAATCAATATTACCAAAGTGAATACTCATAGCAATATTTAATTGTTCTAAAGTTGCTACTAACCAATCAATAGCATCTGTAGTTGCATTTTCATAATGATTAAATAAAATTCCAAATCTCTTCTCTAGATAGGGTTTTACTTTCCTGCAAATTAACACCACTTTTAGCAACAACCCAATAGTTTCTAGAGAACTTTGATTACTAATTAAATCTAAAAAAGTTGCGTGTTGTGGTGATGCTTGGCTATTAACAACCAAAAAATCATTTATCTTTTGATCATCAGCATCCGGTAATATATTTTGTAAATGATTTGACAAACGTTGATTAAATTGACGTTGACCATATTTACTATCAATGGAAGATATTAGATACTCATGTAAATCTTTCTTAAAATTATGGAAATTATTGCCCCTGTGATTCATATATTTTAAGAACTGCTGCGCTCTCTCTTGATAAGTATAGTTACTATCTGTTTTACCAATAAATTGTTTTACCGTACTGTAGAGATCCCTATCACTCAATAATGTAGAATTATCAACAGGGCGTAATATCCTATTAGCTTCCACTGGGGAAACTTTTATTACCGTTTACAAATTACTTAAATGTCAAGGCGAATAAATTCGCCGTTGGCACTTCCTCCACTGTAAGACAGCCAAGTGGCTTCCGTGCTTTTCAGCGATTTTCTTGTGAACTTGACTGATACAGTTTTAACAAACAATGGTTGAATAAAGTTTATTTTCCATATTTCCTGATGAGCAGTTCATATCACCATTTTACAGCTTAACCCGAAAAATTACTGATATTTTCATTCAAGGCTACATAAAAAATTTTTACCTAAACCTTAAACTTTTGATTAACTTAGGCAGATCAGCCGTATCCAGGGGCGTTAGGAGCTAATTCTGCTCCTACCTGATACCCCATTACTAAATACAATTTGTCAATTTTGAAGTCCCAAATTAAATAGGTGGTAATTCTTTAAGAATTGTAAACCGAATATGGTTAATCGCCAAATTGCCAATGGATATTTCTTCTTTGGTTAGTCTTTCACCATTACTGGTAAGAGTTTCAAAGGAAACACCTTTGCCAATTTCAATATGATACCAGCATAAACCCATAAAGAAGCGTGTAGGATAGGGACCATAATCACCTATATCATCGGGATTAGATTCCATTGGTAGCCAACCAAAATTAGGAATGTAAAACTCTAGCCAAACATGATTAAAGTCAGGTTGTAGGGGAACTCCCTGTTGTTCACCGTAGGGAGGGCATTTATACCTGCCGACAGTCCGACAAGGAATACCATTTAAACGACACAAAGCCAGCAATACGCCTACATATTCCCCACAAGAACCAACGCCTCGTTCTAAAACTATGTCTGGTGTATCTATGTGGGGTTTAATGCCATAGGATAACTCATCATAGACATAGTTGCGGATATTATACATTTTTCGTAACATATTGGTTTCCGAACCAACAGCATCACGAGCAGCACGGCGGACAATGGTTGTATCCATTGCTAAATCATCATCATCCACCAAATAGCGACTTTGCAATTCTGGTGTTAGTTCAGGGAGGTCTTCTACATCTTTGGGTGTAATGCGATACTTAATACCGCGAACTTCTAAAAGTGCCTTCCAGCCAAATAGATGACGTTCACCGGGAACGAGAGTATCAAAGTTAAATACAGCTACCCGTTGTCCTTCAATAATTTCTTCTGTGAAGGGTAAACCAATAGCTTCAACTTGTTTCACCTTTTGGCGTTCTGTTTCTGAGGGGAGAGCAATACGCCATTCCACATTGGGTAAATAAACTTCTTCTAAGGGTGAAATTTCCTCTATGTATGACATTTCCACTAAATAACCATTAGATAAGGCGTAGCGTTTATCTGGGTTGTAGTGATAGTAGAGAGGATGAATAAAAGTGATATCCCGATAAGTTAGCTCATGATTGGGATCAGCATTGGGATTATCACGAATATAAGGCTCTTCTGTAGAGTAAGCAACGTAGAGCAGATCCTTACCTGTTGTTTGATCCTGACTGTGGATAGCAATACCTGTAGGAGAAGCAAAAGAAGTCAGGACACTAAAACGAACTTCTCCAGTTGCCCGATCCATAGAGTAAACTGTTTGCTCAGTGCGATCGCAAACCCAGAGAGTTTCTGCGCTGACTGCCAAATTTTCTCTCCCCACCCCTGGGGCATAAAATCTAGTAATCTCTTTGCGTGTATCTTGGTCAAAAATCAGAATATAACCTAGTCTTTGGCAGCTAACATAGACAGTAGATTCCCAAACCGCAACACCATCAGCCGCATAAGGTAAAGTAACAAAATGCTCCAAACCCCAAGAACCCAACTTACACAAATAAACGCTATTACCACGGCTGACCCACAGTGTATCTTCCCACACAGCTAAACCAGTAACATCTGTAAATTCCTTAACTTGGTGGGGATTAAGAATTTTACTGTTATCAGAGATGGGGTCAATCTCTAGTAGATGTCCCTTGATAGAGTCAATAGCAATGAGTTTATCTTTAATGAAAGCAATACCATAGAGGGTAGCAGCAGTAAACGGTCGAATAGTTTTTTGCCCAAACATCTGGCTAACATTCAAACTAGGGAGTGTCAAACTTATATTATTAGTCATTAGTCATTAGTCATTAGTTATTAGTCATTAGTCATTAGTTATTAGTCATGGTAGGGAAAAGAGAACAGGGAACAGGGAACAAGGAAATTTTAGATTTTAGATTTTCGATTGGAGTTGAGAAAAACAATCCAAAATCCAAAATCCAAAATCCAAAATTGCATCACCAGTCCCCAGTCCCCAGTCCCCAGTCCCCAGTCCCCAGTCCCCGATCCCTAATACATGATTGATGGAAATCCTGCCATCACTAAATTATGATCGAATTTTGTAACCATTTCCTGTAACCTACACGATGTCTGCTCATTCTTTACCTGAAAGTGCCGCAGTTTGGCATGGTTTGGAGGTTGATAAAGCTTTAGAACTGCTTGATAGCAATGCAGACAGCGGCTTAACACCCCAAGAAGTTGAACAACGTTTGCAAAAATACGGTCCCAACGAACTAGAAGAACAGGGTGGCCGTAGCCCTTGGGAGATTCTCCTAGATCAGTTCACTAACATTATGTTATTGATGCTGATTGGTGTGGCTTTTATTTCTGGTTTCTTAGATTTTTTGGCGTTGCAACAAGGTACATTAAAACCTGGTGAAGTTCCATTTAAAGACACAATTGCGATTATGGCAATTGTAATTCTCAATGGCATTCTCGGTTATGTCCAGGAAAGCCGTGCTGAAAAAGCTCTAGCCGCCCTGAAAAAACTCTCTTCGCCCTCAGTGCGCGTGATCCGTAATGGTAAACTGACGGATGTAGCGGGGAAGGATCTTGTACCTGGGGATGTGATGCTACTGGAAGCGGGGGTACAGGTTTCTGCTGATGGACGCTTAATAGAACAGTCTAATTTGCAAGTGCGAGAGTCAGCATTGACTGGTGAAGCTGAAGCTGTCAATAAGCAAGCCATACTTACATTACCAGAAGATACGTCACTTGGCGATCGCATTAATTTGGTTTTTCAAGGTACTGAAGTTGTTCAAGGCCGGGCTAAGGTGCTTGTTACCAATACCGGCATGACAACGGAACTGGGCAAAATTGCCACCATGTTACAGTCGGTGGAGAGTGAACCTACTCCCCTACAACAACGCATGACTCAACTGGGTAATGTGTTGGTATCTGGTTCTTTGGTGCTGGTTGCTCTAGTTGTCGGTGGTGGTCTGATCCATGATTTAGTGAAGGGAATAGGCTGGAAAAATTTACAAGAGTTGGTAGAAGTTTCTCTCAGTATGGCGGTGGCGGTAGTTCCTGAAGGTTTACCTGCGGTTATTACTGTAACTCTGGCTTTGGGAACTCAGCGTATGGTGCGCCATCATGCTTTAATTCGTAAACTTCCAGCCGTAGAAACTCTTGGTTCTGTAACTACCATCTGTTCTGATAAAACCGGGACTTTAACTCAAAATAAAATGGTGGTGCAGTCAGTCTACACCAATCAAAAAACTTTTAGGGTGACAGGAGAAGGTTATGCTCCTGTTGGTGATTTTCAGTTAGATGGACAAAAAGCCGATTTAGAAGAACATCCAGAAATATCCGCCCTGTTGGTTGCTTGTGCTGTGTGTAATGACTCGGTACTGCAAAAAGAAGCGGGAGAATGGGCAATTTTAGGCGACCCCACCGAAGGCGCTTTGATGACTTTGGCGGGTAAAGCTGGTATTGAAAAAGATCAATGGAATAGTAAGTTACCCCGTGTGTCTGAGTTTCCCTTTTCTTCTGAAAGAAAACGCATGAGTGTTATTTCTCAAGTGGAAGCAGTGGCCACTGGTGATCCGGGGATGACTGGGGTTGATCCGGTAATAGCTGGTTTTGTGGACTCAAAACAGTATTTAATGTTTACTAAGGGTTCACCAGAATTAACTTTAGCTCGTTGCACACACATTTATTTAGGCGATCGCTCTATTCCTATTGATGAAGAACAACACGCCCAAATTCTGGCTGCTAATGACCAAATGGCTTCTCAAGGTTTGCGGGTGTTGGGTTTTGCTTATAAACCTTTAACAGAAATACCCCCCGAAGCTTCAGAAGACACTTCTGAAAATGATTTGGTGTGGTTGGGTTTGGTGGGAATGTTGGATGCTCCACGCCCCGAAGTACGGGCGGCTGTGGCAGAATGTCGTCAAGCTGGTATTCGTCCAATCATGATTACTGGTGATCATCAATTAACAGCTAGGGCGATCGCTCTTGACTTGGGTATAGCTGATGCTGATGCTAGAGTTCTCACAGGTCAAGAATTACAGCGCATGAGTGACACTGAACTAGAACAACAAGTTGATTTAGTCAGTATTTATGCTAGAGTCTCCCCAGAACACAAACTGCGAATTGTTCAAGCCTTGCAACGTCGTGGTAGATTTGTGGCCATGACTGGAGACGGCGTTAACGATGCACCCGCCCTCAAACAAGCTGATATTGGTATCGCTATGGGCATCACCGGTACAGATGTCAGTAAAGAAGCCAGCGATATGGTGCTATTAGATGATAACTTTGCCACCATTGTCGCAGCTACGAAAGAAGGTAGAGTTGTTTATACCAATATTCGGCGGTTTATCAAATACATTCTCGGCAGTAATATCGGTGAAGTTCTCACCATTGCTTCAGCGCCACTTTTAGGTTTGGGTGGTGTTCCCCTCTCACCTTTGCAAATTCTCTGGATGAACTTGGTGACAGATGGTTTACCAGCTTTAGCTTTAGCTGTCGAACCCCCAGAACCAGATGTGATGCAACGTCCCCCTTTTAGTCCCCGTGAAAGTATTTTTGCCAGGGGTTTGGGTGCTTACATGGTGCGGATTGGGATTGTATTTGCGATTATTACAATTATTCTCATGCAATGGGCTTATTCTCACGTCCAAATAGCTACCGGAGAAGGTCTAAATCCCGAACGCTGGAAGACAATGGTCTTTACTACTTTATGTCTCGCCCAAATGGGTCATGCGATCGCTATTCGTTCTAACAATCAGCTAACAATAGAGATGAATCCTCTTTCTAATAAATTCGTATTGGGGGCTGTTCTTGCCACTACGATTTTACAGTTAATGCTGGTTTATGTTCCACCACTGCGAGCCTTTTTTGGTACTCATTATCTGCCTTTTAATGAGTTACTAATTTGTATTGGTTTCAGTGCCTTGATGTTTGTTTGGATTGAAGGAGAAAAGATTTTCTTCCGAGTTATGGGCAAGAAGAATGTTTGATTGGTAATTGGTAATTGGTAATAGGTAATAATCAATCAATATTACCTATTACTATGTTTAAATGACTAAAATGGTTTGCTGAACAAATTTTTTACTAATTCCTAAATAAGAGAATATAGTAAATAGTCAAAATTTGATGATTTTTCTCCTGACTCCTGACTCTTGAGGGCAACCACAGGGGGTTTGCCCCTACTGACTCCTGACTCTTGAGGGCAACTACAGGGGGTTTGCCCCTACTAACTCCTGACTCTTGAGGGCAACCACAGGGGGTTTGCCCCTACTAACTCCTGACTCTTGAGGGCAACCACAGGGGGTTTGCCCCTACTGACTCCTGACTCCTTAATGCTTAAATATGTATCTTAAAAATATACACCTAAGAAATTATCGGAATTACCAAGAGCAAAAAATTGATTTTACTGCCCCTAAAACAATTTTAGTGGGTAACAATGCTCAGGGAAAATCTAATTTATTGGAGGCGGTAGAGTTGTTAGCTACATTGCGATCGCACCGTATGGCAAAAGATCGTGATTTAATTAAAGATGGTGAAGATATCGCTCAAATTAATGCTACCCTAGAAAGAAGCTCAGGAATAAGTGATTTAACTTTAACTTTACGCCGAAATGGCCGCCGTAGTGTAGCTATAAATAGTGAAATAGTCCGCAGACAAATGGATTTTCTTGGTGTTTTAAATGCTGTAGAATTTTCTAGTTTAGATTTAGAATTAGTGCGGGGTAGTCCTGAAGTTCGTCGTAATTGGTTAGATACTCTTTTAATGCAACTCGAACCAGTTTATGCTCACATTTTACATCAATATAACCAAGTATTACGACAGCGCAATGCTTTCTTAAAAAGAAGTCAGGAGTCAGGAGTCAGGAGTCAGGAGAAAGAATTAGCTATCTGGGATGCACAGTTAGTTAACGCCGGCACAAAGGTAATTAGAAGACGCAACAGAGCTATTCAAAGATTAACACCTATCGCTGCCAAATGGCACGCTAGTATTAGTGGCAGTACAGAAATTCTGGAAATTAATTATTCTCCTAATGTGCCAATAGGAAAAGATGATAATGAAGATATTACACAATCTTTTTTCGGGAAAATTCAACAACGTTCTGTTATTGAATTACACCGAGGTACTACCCTTGTTGGACCGCACAGGGATGAGTTAGAATTAATTATTAATCAAACTCCTGCTCGTCAATATGGTTCTCAAGGTCAACAACGTACTTTAGTTTTAGCTTTAAAATTAGCAGAATTACAATTAATTGAAGAAGTCGTGAATGAAGCTCCTTTACTTTTATTAGATGATGTTTTAGCAGAATTAGATTTATCCCGTCAAAATCAATTACTTGATGCTATTCAAGATCGGTTTCAGACTTTAATTACTACTACTCATTTGGGTGCTTTTGACTCTCAATGGTTAAAATCTTCACAAGTTCTCTTTGTCAAATCAGGAGAAATAGAGTTTCCTGAAAAAGTCTTTTCGTGAGGGAGTTAGGAGTTCCAGAAATTTTTTTATTTTGAAATTGTCTAAATAGGGGTTGCTGAGAAAGTCTTTCCGTGAGGGCATAGGAGTCAGGAGTCAGGAGTCAGGAGTCAGGAGTCAGGAGGAGATTGGAAAATTTCTTTGCCATCTCTTGAAATCCCAAAAAATGCACACTTTTTCCGGTATACCCTTCAAAACCCTTGCACTAATTTCTGTGTTTATCAGCCTCTAACCTTTGATATATCAAGGTTTTAGGTTTATTCAGCAAACCCTAAATATCAACAAGGTGCAAGCTTTTTTAGCTTTACGTTTCCATTCAATTAATATCCCCAGCGAGTGGGGACTGTTGAGTTAGCCGATATCTCCAATAATGGCGAACAAAATTACATGTTTCCATTCAATTAATATCCCCAGCGAGTGGGGACGAAATAATTATTGATGGATTGTACCAATACAGTGCTGCGTTTCCATTCAATTAATATCCCCAGCGAGTGGGGACTACTGAGCGCCCCATACAAACAGACCATCAAAAAGTTTCCATTCAATTAATATCCCCAGCGAGTGGGGACCTACCAGAGCCCCTTGAGACAAGGGCAACTTCAAACCGCCTTGGCAGTAAGAAGTCAGCGCACAGCTATCTTGCGATAACCGCGTACTCTTGTAGGGTAGACCTAAAGCCTTCCACTAACAGAAAGTTTCCATTCAATTAATATCCCCAGCGAGTGGGGACACAACGCGAAGGGAGGAAAAGTGCAAAACGTACCCGTTTCCATTCAATTAATATCCCCAGCGAGTGGGGACTGTCAGGAAGAGGAGGCAAGAAACCTAATCAGGTCTTACTCCTACAAAGTTTCCATTCAATTAATATCCCCAGCGAGTGGGGACACTTCCCTCTACAAAAGTGATTAAGCTGTTCGCTTATGGTTTCCATTCAATTAATATCCCCAGCGAGTGGGGACGTGAATCTAGCTCCAAAACCATCTCAGGAATGAATCCAGTTTCCATTCAATTAATATCCCCAGCGAGTGGGGACGAACAATAAGCTTGAAACTCTTGTAAAGTCAACAAAAAAGTTTCCATTCAATTAATATCCCCAGCGAGTGGGGACGACAAGTGGTTGCTGGTCTCCTAGAGACAGCTACATAGTTGTTTCCATTCAATTAATATCCCCAGCGAGTGGGGACTAAGGAGCAAATTTACAATGGCTGTATTAATTCTTGTTTCCATTCAATTAATATCCCCAGCGAGTGGGGACGAATTTTTGATAGGTAAGCCCGTCGCAAGTATCCGATGTTTCCATTCAATTAATATCCCCAGCGAGTGGGGACCATTTCTCTGTTGCTGCTTCCTCTTTTTCTAAATCATGTTTCCATTCAATTAATATCCCCAGCGAGTGGGGACCACGATTCCCGCGTTAGCCCGACAACCCCACCCGCAAGAGGGTGTTTCCATTCAATTAATATCCCCAGCGAGTGGGGACCCCTCCATTTTAAACCCTTACCCAGTAAAGTGTCCAGAGGCAGTTTCCGAAGGTCAGGAAAAAAAGTGGTGAAACAACTAACCAACAGCGGTAAAAAATCCCTGAAACCGTTACCCAGTAAGCGACCGAAGTTCGCAACGAAAAAATCAATATTTCAGCCATTTTACCTGACCTTCGGAAAAACTACACAATAATCAAGGAGTCAGAAGTTCCAGGAGTTCCTCACTGACTACTTCAAACCTTTGATTTATCAAGGTTTTAGTTTTATTCAGCAACCCCTATTGAGCTAAAAACCGTATTATATCTTACTTGAATTAGTAATGTAATTGTAAAAACTCAATTTTTAATAATATTTATTTATATAAGATATTTATATTTATTGCTTTGAAATAGTGTATTAAAGAAATAATCAAAAATGTAGCGTTTGTATCTTACCATAAAAACAGTAGGTCGATAATTGACAAATAATACGTAAAACTTGCACAAATGACACCTAACACTTGAGTGGATAAACTCTACCGCTTAGACAACATTAAACCACAAGACCGCGCCCAAGTTGGGGATAAGGCGTTTTACTTGAGTAAAATTATGCAAAGGGGCTATCCTGTAGTACCTGGTTTTGTAGTCTCCGCAGATGTGTGGCGAGAATTTCTAGAAACTCTCAATAGTTCAGAGTCATTAGTTGCGGACTTACCCTATTCTTCTCTACATTTAGATGTAAGTAATTGGCAACAACTGCAACAGGTGGCTGGCCGTTTGCGTCAGGAAATAATTGCTGGTAGTGTACCACATTATTGGGTAAGTGAGATTTTCCAAGCTGCTAAAACCTGGGAAGGGAAATGTTTAATTTTGCGTCCGAGTTTGAGTATATCATCTGGTAATCAGGTGATGGGAAATATTTCTGGGTTGCTGGAGTCGGTGTTTTGTGTTTGTAATGAGGAAGCTATAGTTGAAGGTTTAAAACAAATTTGGAGTCAGTTGTTTCGTGCTAGAAGTTTACTATATTGGCAGAGTGTCGGCATTAATTTACAACACATTAATTTTGCGGTATTAGTGCAACCGGTAGAAAATGCGATCGCCTCCGGTTCATTCCAAGCTGATACATCAGGAGCAGAAATAGAAGCAACTTATGGATTAGGAATAGCTATTAACAAGGGTGAAGTATTACCAGATGTTTACTACATTGAAGAAAACACCGAAGTTATTCAAGAACAACAATTAGGAAATAAAATTCTCGCCTATTCTGTACATGATCCTATATCTGTGACTGCTGAAGAATTACAATCTAGATTAATCACAGATCATAATTGTTTATTCTCCTATCTGCTCAGTGAGGAACAACAAAAGAAGTATGCACTTCCAGAAGAATTGCTACAACAAATCATTATTTTAGGCAATCAATTATTTAGTGAAATAGGGACAAAATTAACAATAAAATGGACAATTACAATTAATATTCCTACCCCAAAACTTTACATTACTCAAGTTAATGTTCCACCGTCTTTAATTCCTAACTTGCTCCTCAAAGGAATAGGAGCGGCTAGGGGGCGGATAACTGCTACTGCGTATGTCATTCTTGGTTCACAACCCAAACCTTCACAAATACCCAAAGGAGTAATTTTAATCGCTCCTGCTATTACTCCTGATTGGTTGCCTTTATTACATCAGGTTAGTGGTATTATTACAGAAAGAGGAGGATTAACCAGTCATGGGGCAATTTTAGCTAGGGAGTTGGGTATTCCTGCTATAGTCAGTGCTAAAAATGCGACTAATTTAATTCAAACTGGTGAAAGTCTCTTGCTTGATGGTGATAGGGGAGAAGTTTATCGTGGTCTAAAAGAGGGTAATATCTTGAAAGATGGAGAAAAAATTTCATTAACCGAGAATAAAAAAGAACAATTTGATCATCATTCAAATCAACCTCATTATGGGTTGAGTAATACTAAAATATTACCGATGATTGCTACCCAATTATTAGTTAATCTTAGTCAAGTAAATTTGATTGAAACAGTACGGGGTTTACCTGTGGATGGGGTAGGTTTGTTACGTTCAGAATTGATGATTTTGAATATTTTGCAGGGACAAAATCCTCATGTTTGGCTTTCAAATGGTAGACAAAGAGAATTATTAGAAAGTTTATCTGAGGAGATTAAAAAATTTGCCATTGGTTTTGCACCACGACCTATTTTATATCGTTCTTTAGATTGGCGATCACAGGATTTTCCTTCGTTTAATTATGGTGTAAACTCTGCATCAAGTTCAATTTTAGGTGAACATGGTACTTGGAGTTATGTGAAAAATTCGGCGGTTTTTGAATTAGAATTACAGGCTTTAGCAAGGTTACAAAAAAATGGTTATAGTAATATTCATTTGATGTTGCCTTTTGTGCGGACTGTGGAAGAATTTGTATTTTGTCGTCGTCAAGTTGAAGAAGCTGGTTTAACTGAAAATCCCCATTTTCAATTATGGATCATGGCAGAAGTTCCGAGTATATTATTTTTACTACCTGAATATATTAAAGCTGGGGTAGCGGGTATTTCTATTGGTACTAATGATTTGACACAATTAATTTTAGGCGTGGATCGAGAAAAAGGAGAATTAGCAAGTATATTTGATGAACGTCATCCTGCGGTGATGGGTGCGATTTTTCAATTAATTAAAATGGCTAAAGATGGGGGTATTCCTTGTTCTATTTGTGGTCAAGCACCTGCTTTATATCCAGAAATTATTGATAAATTGGTGGAATGGGGTATTAGTTCTATTTCTGTAGAACCGGAAGCGGTGGAAAGGACTTATCAAGCGATCGCTCGTGCTGAACAACGTTTGATTTTAGCAGCAGCGCGGAAACTTTTGGGGAATTGAAAATTGAAAATTGAAAATTACAGCAATTGTTGGGTGATGGGACTAAGTTTTTTTATCTCACGCAAAGGCGCAAAGGAAGACAGGAATTTCAATAATGGACAATTAACAATGAACAATTGACAATTAACTCTCCCTTAAAGCCAAAGGATTGAAAAGTGGAATTTTTGGCTTTTTTCCGCTGGTAAGGGGAGGTTTTAAACCTTAAATGAAACAATTATCAATTATCAATTGTCAATTATCAATTGATAAATATGCTGTCATAGCAGGTGGATAAGATTGTTAAAAATTGTATGGGAAAATGATAAATTTTGGGATAAGTTATATATAAGTTATATAATTAGGGTTTGCTGAATAAACCTAAAACCTTGATATATCAAAGGTTAGAGGCTGATAAACACAGAAATTAGTGCAAGGGTTTTGAAGGGTATACCGGAAAAAGTGTGCATTTTTTGGGATTTCAAGAGATGGCAAAGAAATTTTCCAATCTCCTCCTGACTCCTGACTCCTGACTCCTGACTCCTATGCCCTCACGGAAATACTTTCTCAGCAACCCCTAATTAAAATATCATTGCAGATAAAGATCAAATTATCTGAATATGGATCAATCTCAATCTTCTTCTTTGTATCATCAAGATTTCTATTGTTGGACACAACAACAAGCTAAAGCTTTAGAAGAAAGGCTAGTTTTAGAATTAGACTGGCAACATTTACAAGAGGAAATTCAATCTTTGGGAAGGCAGGAATATCGAGAATTAGCAAGTCGTTTGGGTGTATTATTAGGTCATCTCTTAAAATGGGAATATCAACCGGAAAACCGTTCTCGCAGTTGGTTTTTAACAATTAGAGAACAACGTCGCGCTATTCTGCGACATCTGCGACAAAACCCTAGTTTAAAATCTCGTATGGAAGAAGCTATGTTAGATGGTTTTGAAGCAGGAGTTGATTTAGCTTTACGGGAAACTAATTTACCGTTAAGAACTTTTCCCGAAAATTGTCCTTATTTATTTGATGATATTATTGCTGATGATTTTTTGTGTGATACCAGTCAGGACTGGGAAGGATAATTTTTGAAGATGCTCCAGTTATAAGTTATATCACTAAGAGAATTTATCAAGCGATCGCTTGGCAAAATCTCAAGGCAAAATAGAGAAACAGCAAACACCAAGAAGGTATTTATGGAAATTTCACCATACATCAGCATAGACCCTGCTATTCATCACGGCACACCCTTTTTTCAGCAAGCCCCACATAAGTTTTTATGGGTTGTCTCTAAAAAAGCAACTTTGAAAGGGTGATTTATCATTCCTGTCCACACTTTACGCCGCAAATTTATAAACTGGAATTTGCATAAACCGAACTGGTTGAGTTTTCTGCAAAATAATTTGCTGTAACTGTTCAACAGTTTCAGGAGAAAAGAATTGCTCACCAGTTTCTATGTTGACTCTAGCTGGTACATTTTCGACTATAAAAAATTGACCATCTTTTTCTAATGAGTAAGTAACTCTTTGCTCTACAAAGTTTTCGTTAAAATTGTTATTCTGCATTACTTTTCCTCCTAGTAAAATCATCACTCCAGCGATGAGAGTCAGGCTCGTACACTGTAATAATTTTAATCAATGAACGTGACGGATAACTACATTGTACATGAATAGGGCGACCATTTTGGGTAAAACCATGAATTAGACAACTAGCTCCATACTTATCATTTGGATAATCTTCAATTATTTTTCCGTTTTGAATTGCCTTTTTAATTTCCTTGACTCCAATACCTCTGAGTATAGACTGATCAACTCCATGTTTAGAAAACTCGAATTGATCCTGAGAAAATTTCGTTTGTATTTCTTCAAGAGAAACTGACATTATTTTATCTCTTTGCTCAAGAACTTAACAATCCCAGAGGTTTGACTATTGTAAATTTTGTAAACCCATAGCAATTTTACTGTGTTTTTCAATTTGTCCCATTACCTGTTTTGCACGCTTGATAACCACCGCAGGTAAACCCGCTAACCTTCCCGCTTCAATACCATAAGACTTATCAGCACCACCGGGTTGCACTTGATGTAAAAAGATAATTTGATCAGGTAATTCTTTCACCGTAACTTGATAATTTGCCACATTATTAATAATACTCGCTAACTCATTTAACTCATGATAATGGGTAGCGAAAATAGTCCGAGCTTTAATCTCCACTGCTAAATATTCTGCCACAGCCCAAGCAATAGATAAACCATCAAAAGTTGCAGTACCCCGACCAATTTCATCCAATAAAACCAAAGATTTCGCAGTTGCATGATTTAAAATATTAGCAGTTTCATTCATTTCTACCATAAAAGTAGACTGACCAGTAGCCAAATCATCAACAGCACCCACACGGGTAAAAATGCGATCGCAAACTCCCAAGCGTGCCGACATAGCAGGTACAAAACTTCCAATTTGCGCCATTAACTGAATTAAACCCACCTGCCGTAAATAACAACTCTTACCACTAGCATTAGGACCAGTCAAAATCACCAAATCAGGGTAAGATGTATCCTTCTTTCCTTCCTTCCCTCTTCTCTTCTCTTCTTCCTTCGCTTCCTTCGTTCCTTCGTGGTTCATTCCTCCGTAATTCTTCCCACCTAACCAAGTAGAATTAGGAACAAAAAACCCAGAAGGTAAAGATTGTTCAACCACCGGATGACGACCATCAATAACCTCAACCTCCCGTCCCTCCACCATTTCCGGCCGACAATAACCCTGATGTACCGCTAACTCCGCCAACCCACATAATACATCAGCAGCAGCCACCGCACGGGAAATATTGCGAATAGTATCCGCGTGTTCAGCCACTTCATCCCGTAAAGCGGCAAAAATCTCATATTCTAGCTGATTTAAGTCATCTCGCGCCGTTAATATCCGCGCTTCTCGCTCTTTCAACTCAGGAGTAATGTAACGTTCCTCATTCGTCAACGTTTGCTTACGGATGTAATTCTCAGGAACTTGATCTGATTTAGAACGTGAAATACTAATATAATACCCAAAAGTCTTATTAAACCCGACCTTTAAATTAGGAATACTCGTTCTCGCTCTTTCATCAACTTCTAACGTTGCGATCCATTGTTGATCTGCTTCTACTGTTGCTTTTCTTTCATCCAATAGGGGATTTATACCAGGACGAATTAAACCGCCTTCCTTTAAATGATTAGGTGGTGATTCTACGATGTGCAATTGTATTTTTTTTGCTAATTCTTCCAGTACGGGAGGTACTTTTTGCAAAGCTTTTAAAAAAGGCGATCGCCCTTCTGCTGCTATGTTAGCTAATTCAGGTAAAAGAGAGATAGAATCAGCTAACGCGACTAAATCCCGTGCATTTGCCCTTCCTGAACCTGCGCGACCTGCTAACCTTTCTAAATCGTATATTTTCCTTAATAATGTTCGTAAATCTTGCCGTAAAGGTGTATTCTCAACTAATTCCTGAATACTATCTTGTCTAGCTTTAATACCTTTGATATCAAGTAGCGGTTGTAACAACCATCTTCTTAACGCCCGACTACCCATAGCGGTGCTGGTTCGGTTTAAAGCCCATAATAAAGAACCGTGAAATGTGCCATCGCGGACAGTTTGGGTAATTTCTAGGTTGCGACGGGTTTGATGATCTACGATGAGGTAATCGGTTAAGGTATAGGTGCGTAATAATTGCAGAGATACGGGGTTTTGTTTTTGGGTATCTTCCAGATATTCCAACAGTCCACCAGCAGCGCGGACTGCAAGGGGAAGATGTTCACAACCGATACCTTCGAGCGATCGCAATTTGAATTTCTGCAATATTTTACTTCTAGCTTCGGCTTGAGAAAAGGGAAGTTGCGATCGCAAACTATAACAAAATGTGGGTGGTAAACACTGAGGAAGGGAAGGGGAAGTTTCCCCCGGACGTAGTAAAGTACCTAAATTCGGTGCATTGGTGGGGAAAAGCACTTCAGAAGGTTGCAACCTCATTAATTCTTGGGTTAGGTGTTCTAAATCACTGCCTTGAGTAGTGAGAAATTCCCCAGTTGATATATCAGCATAAGCTAAACCCCAATGATTCACCGCAATTACCACAGCCGCTAAGTAATTATTGCGACTAGCTTTGAGCATTCCTTCTTCTAACAAAGTTCCCGGTGTGAGGATGCGGGTAACTTCCCGTTTCACTAAACCTACTGCTTCTGATGCGTCTTCAACTTGATCACAAATAACTACAGCATAACCTTTTTCTACCAACATGGTTGTGTAGCGTTCCCATGCGTGATGAGGTACACCAGTCATAGCTACCCGACCCACATCACCCCCGTGTTTACTGGTGAGGACTAATTCTAATTCTCTGGAAACGGTTACAGCGTCTTGAAAGAAGGTTTCAAAGAAGTCACCAACACGATACAGCAGCAACGCATGGGGGTATTTATCTTTCATTTCTACGTAGTGCTGATACATTTTACTCAGCTTGCTGCGGTCTTCTACCAGTTTTGTATCGCTGAGAGGTGTGTTTTGTGATTGGGGTTCTGGTGTGGTCATGGTAGATGCTGCGATTTTTGGCACTATTCTTGATGATAGCGTGATGTGGGGTGGTTGTTTAAGGTTTTTTAATTTTTTTTCTCACGCAGAGACGCAGAGGCGCAGAGAGAGACGCAAAGAGAGATATTATTATTTTTTGCGACTACTGCGACGGGTGGGTGAGGTTGGTGGTGGTGGTTCTTGAGATTTTAATTTATCATCATCAGTGAGAAATTCTACATGAAACCCTTTTTCACTATAATAATACCAACCTAAGACGACAATACTGGCATCACCCATAGAGGTGTTTTGTACAGCTTGGTTGGGAAATGTAGCAGCTAACTTTTTCAATCCTTCTGTTTCCCATAATACAATTTGTTCACGAAAAGCAGCCCAAGGACTTGTTTCATCAGCAGCAAAAATCATAATTTCTGCAAATTTTTCCGCAGATGTCCATTTATCGCCGGTTTTCGCTTGTGCAATGTGATTTCCGGTTTCAATAACTGTAGCTAAGGGAAGTATCAAAGTTGTTCCTTTTTTAATTTCTGTGTGAATTTTCTCATTTACAAGTTCAAAATCCCATTTATTATTACCCGCAGTTTCTTTACCTGGAACTTTTAACCAGACGCACAATAAAGAGGTATCTATTAATAAAACTTTTCTCATTTTTTTAAATTAATCCCCCAATTATACACCATGAGAAAGACTGCGTTCAATTGCGCCTTTTGTTGTCATTTGTCCCAAGGAATAAGAAGCAAATAATTTAGGGAAGTTTTCAATATCTTCTAATAAGGTAAGTTTACTTTCTCCGGTTTCTGAATCTCGATGTGCAACAACTACAAAAGGAACTATTTCTGAACCAAAAGCATCTAGTAAAGCTGGGTTATGGGTGGTTAGTAAAATATCAATATTGCGTTTACTGCCAATTTCTTTTAATATTTTTACTAATAATGCTGCACGGGAAGGATGTAAACCATTATCTATTTCTTCAATGACAATTTGACTACCTTCAGGACGGGTTAATAATGCTGTGAGTATTGCTAGAAATCGCAATGTTCCATCTGACATACTTCTAGCATCAATTTCTGTAATTTCTCCTGGTTTCCATTCTTCTTGACAGTACAGCATTGCATCTGTTTTCAGTCTTCCTACTGGTTCAGACCATACTTTTTTAATATCACCTTCTGGTAAATATTTAATATATTCAGATAGGGTATTTTCAACTTCTGATTTTTTATCGTCTGGTAATGCTGCTAATACTCCAGCAATATTTGAACCATCGCTTTCTAGGTTTTCAGAAAGTCGGGAATAGTCACGCATTGTAGATGGAATTGGATTAAGAGTTAACATATTTTCTAAATTAGATACTACAAACTCTTGAACTTTCTTTTTTGCGGGTAAGAATATATCTTTAACATCTTTACTAAAAACCATGTTACCTCCTTCAGTAGTGTTATATAGAATGTTGTTTTCAAATAAATCGCTCAAACTAAAACTATTACCTGTATTATTGAGATTACTTCTATTGTTGTGTCCTGTCTTTAAAGTAAACTTTTTTAAGTAAATCCCTTGTTCGTGATAATATAAATCACTTTTAATATCTTCTTGTAGTATTTGACAATCAGGTAATGTTTGTATTTTCAAATTATATAAATAATCATCATCTTCACTTCCAATTAACACCTTTAAACTAAACTCTTTTTCACCATGTCTTGCAGCACCTTGAACACCACCACGAATAGCAGGAAGTGTTTTATCTCCTGCTAAAGCTGTTTCAACATTTTCACCATTAGCTATTCTTTGTAAAAATTCCAATGCTTCAACCACATTAGATTTACCACTTGCATTAGTTCCAATAAGTACAGTTAAAGGATCAAGGGGAAGTTCAGCATAACGGAAACTTTTCCAATTTTCGAGAATCAGTTTTTTCAGCATAATTAACAACAAATATATTTTAGTGATTTAATCATTGTAATATAAATCAAATGTTTTTATTCTATGTCAGTGTTTCTGGTTTATGGTGTTACTCCTAATCTTTAAGTATATGTTTGGTTGATAACATTTTTATTTGTTATAGCAAATTATTACATAATAATACTTATTTAAAAACATGGTTGATGATTTTATGGGGTAATGGAGGCGATCGCTTAAAGTTGTTGATGTTTAATTTTTTTTTCTCACGCAGAGACGCAGAGGCGCAGAGAGAGACACAAAGAGAGATTATCGGTTATTATAGACAAAAACAGGGTTAGAAAGATAACATCTTATGATTGGTAAGATTCTCCGTCAACGTTACCAGATTATCAAACAATTAGGTGCAGGTGGGTTTGGGGAAACTTACCTTGCAGAAGATTTAGATATTCCTGTTACTCCTAAACCGGTTTGTGTCGTTAAACGGTTACAACCTACGGTTATTGATCCAGAAATTATTAGATTATTTGAACAGGAAGCACAAATATTATATCAATTAGGACAAAATCACGATCAAATTCCTAAATTGTATGCTTATTTTCAGGAAGGTCAAAATTTTTATTTGATTCAAGAATTTATTGATGGATATGATTTAACTCAAGAAATAACAACTGGTAAAAACTTGAGTGAAGGTGATGTAATTCAACTTTTGCGAGATGTTTTAGAAATATTGGTTTATGTCCATGAAAATAAGGTGATTCATCGGGATATTAAACCTGCCAATATTATGAGACGTAAGGATGGGAAGTTAGTATTAATTGATTTTGGGGTAGTGAAACAAATTAATACTACTATTGCCATGAAATCAGGGTTAACAAGTAAAACTGTAGGTGTTGGTACTCATGGGTATATGCCACCAGAACAGGGTTTTGGTAAGCCTAAATATAGTAGTGATATTTATGCTTTAGGAATGACAACCATTGAAGGATTAACTGGAATTTCTCCTAATACGTTATCAGAAGATGAGGAAGGAGAAATCATTTGGACTAATTTGGTTTCAGTTAGTCATCAATTAGAGAATTTTATTAATAAAATGGTGCGTTATGATTGGCGACAACGTTATAAAGTTGCCAAGGAAGCATTAGAAGAATTAAATCAAGTTTTTTCAACTGTTAAACAACAGAATAGACAGTCATTAACACAAAATCAGTCCAGTGAATATTGGTTTAAACAAGGAGTTAAATTATTTGATCCAGAAAGGTATGAAGAAGCAATTTCATCCTTTGATAAGGCAATTGCTATTCAACATGACAAACATGAAGCCTGGTTTTGCAGAGGTTATTGCCTAAATAAGTTAAAAAAACATGAAGAAGCAATCTCATCTTTTGATCAAGCCATTGCTATTAAAACTGACTTCTACAAAGCTTGGTATAACCGGGGTAATTCCCTATACAATTTAGAAAGATATCAAGAAGCAATTTCATCTTATAAAAAAGCTATTACCATTCAACCTGACTATGCTAATGCTTGGAATGGCCGCGCTAATTCCTTATGGTGTCTAGGAAGGTACGAAGAAGCACTAAAATGTTATGAAAAGGCAATTAGTATTCAACCAGATGATGAACTTTATATCAATAATCGTAATGATTTATTAAAACAATTAGGGCGTTCCAGTTAGTAAATTGCAGTAAAGAAATTATGTTAAATTATACCATCAGTTCCGGCAATATCTTTCAAGATTTAGGTTTTGCAAATGCAGAAGAAAAACTAGCCAAAGTTAAATTAGCTTCTGTCATTGCCGATATTTTAAAACAACAACAAATCACACCAAAGCTGGACAAATTTTAGGTTTATAACTTGCACAAGTCAATAATTTAAGTAACGGTATTCTCAAAGAATTTACCATTGAAAATTTATTAAGTTATTTAATAAAATTGGGTCAAAATGTAGAAATCATGGTAACAAATCAACAAACGGAAACTTAGAGGATAAACTAATGCGTGAAATCAAATGTAACTTTTGCGGAAGTCCCCATTATGAACAACGCCAAATTGATTATTTATATCGCCATCAAGGACAATATTTATTAGTTCCTAATACTCCGGTGCAAATTTGTCTTGATTGTGGCATGATTTATTATGATGCCAAAATTTTGAAGAAAATTGAACAGTATTTTTTTGACATCTATCAAAATCATCAACAACCTGATGAATATTTATCTATTCCTACTAAGGTTTTTTGATAAGTGAAATAATTAGGTAAATTAGGAAATATATGCAAGCTGAAGAGTTTGATACTAAATTTGACAATGATGAAGATATCACTGAGTTTTTAGACCTATATCAAGCACGTCGTCCCAGTTATGAACAAAAAAGAGTGAATATTGATTTTCCTGTGTGGATGATAGAAGCATTGGAAAAAGAAGCAAAACGTTTAGGTGTCACTTCTGATTCTATACAGGACTTACGCAAAAGGAAACGAAAGTAGGGGTAATTCATGAATTACCCCTACGCAAGAATAAGGTTTTCAGTCACATCTTGCGTAAGTCCTACTATAATTAAATTATGGCTTGCTGAACGTCTTGATAAAAAGGTAATTACTGGTTAGTTTCATTAGTTATGAAACACCAAAAATGATCCATTTTTAGGTTATGCTAGGAATTAAATACAATCATTAGACTAACAAACTGAGGTAAAAATGACAGATTTAGAAATACATGAAAAAATTAAACAACAAATATCCCAACTTCCACCAGAACAACTTTCCTTATTAAGTGAATTTCTCGACTCTCTCCTCACCAAAAACACCGTAAACCAAAAGCAATTACTCCGTATTTCTCCTATAAAAAGAGGCAAAAAAGCAGGTGATTTGTTACAGTATGCGGGAACTTGGCAAGGTGATGATTTAGAAGATTGTTTGCGTTTTGTTCAAGAAACCCGTTCTCAAACGCAGTTTTAATTTTTATTACTATCTATGTCTTATTTACTGGATACTAACCACTGTAGTTACATTATCAACGGTAATCCTCAAGTTACCAATATCTTAAAATCCTATGCTGGTTTAACAATTGGTGTGAGTATTATAACATATTCTGAACTGCTATATATGACAGAAAAATCAGAACTAAAATATCAAAATCTTAGTGCAGTTCAGAAATTTTTATCTCAAGTCGATCTGTATTTTCTGGATGAAGAAACGGCTATTATTTACAGTCGTCTCAAAGCATCTGTTTTTAATTATTTTGCACCCAAAGAAAAAAGCAAACGTCGTAGTTTCAAAATTGAAAATCTGGGATTTAGTGATCATGATCTTTGGATAGCAGCAACAGCTATTCAATACAATCTTACTCTAGTTTCTGCTGATAGCGATTTTAGGCGCATTCATGAAGTAGAGAATTTTTCCCTAGAATCATGGATATAAAATGATGAAGCATTACGAAAAGCGCCTCTACTCAAGAGATTAACAAAAAATCACACTTTTTTATCCTCAAACAAATCTCACCTTACCTCTAAACCTTCCTTAACTTCACCCACAATACCATCAACATCATCAACCTTCTTCAACTCCCCCGCTTTCCAACTATCAGCAATATCTTTAATAAAACTAGCAATAGGAATCGCTACCAACAAACCTAAAACCCCGCCTAATTTTGCCCCAATTAATAAAGAAATTACCACCCAAACAGGATTTAAACCAGTTAAATTTCCTAACAATCTCGGTGCAACAATATTAGAATTAATTTGGTCAATTGCTACAGCTATAGCCGCAACTTCTACCCCTTCCCAAAAGTTCTCTAAAGCTACCAACAAACTCACAATACCAATACCTATTCCCGTACCAAAAGGGAAAAGAGAGAAAAACCCAATTGCAATACCAAATAATAACGCTAAAGGAATCCTTAAAGCCACAAATGCTAAAGTAACTGTGACAGCTAAAATCGCTCCTAATGTTGCTTGTCCAATAAAATAATTTTGGAAATCTTCTTTTAGTAATGCTCTCACTTTTATGCTAATATAACTGGGAAACCATTGGTAAATACCATCCCATAATTTTTCACCATTTAATATTAGGTAAATAGTTAAAACGATAGCTAAAAGAAAATTCACTAAAAATCCAATAGTATCAAAAGCAAAACCCAAAATTTTACCGGTAAAAGATTGAAATTGACTGGAAATTTTTTCTAACAACTGCGTAGCTAAACCACTAATATTAACAGGTAAATCTTGTTGTGTAGCTGCCCAATTTAAAAAAGCTTGTAATTGTTGAGTTCCTGAATCTATCCAAACAGGAAGAATATTAACTAATTCGTTGAGTTGTTGAAAAATCAAAGGTACTAAAATTACACCAACTGCTCCTAAAATTACTATTGCTAAAAGCAGCACTCCTGCAATAGCTAAATTACGTGGTACTCCCTTTTGATTGAAAAATTTGATGGGATAGTCTAAAACAAAAGATAATAAAATAGCGACAGAAACAACGCTTACCAAAGGTTGAAAATATTGGACAACCTGAATTAATAACCATCCGTTCAGAATGATCAGAGGAAAAGCCAAACCAAAAGTTAACCAGCGGGGAAGTTTATTTACTATTTGCATAAAATACTATGATGATTCTCTCTACAATTTCTAAATAATTTCTTCTGTCACCTGTCACCTGTCACCTGTCACCTGTCACCTGTCACCTACTATAAAATCAAGCATAATCCGTTGATGAATAATTCCTAAAGGTCTAAATTCTCCAGCTATTGCCGAATAACAACTACCCCTTTCAATATCTTCCCTTGTTAATAATCCCATATCCCAACCTTCATTTAAAACCAGTTGATCTAATCCTACTAATAATGGTGCTTGAAAAACATAACGAATAACTCTCTCATCGGAATAGATTCCAAATTTAACAAAAGAAGGTAACTCATAACTGATTTCTTCTTTTACTTCCCGCACCAGTGCTATTTCTGGGGTTTCATCTGCTTCTAAATGTCCACCGAATAAACCCCAACACCCAGCAGCAGCTATGGTGGGGATATTGTCCCGTAGCTGCATGAGATATTTATTGTCTTGGTAGAGAATAACAATCGCTACTTGTGGAATTTGATCATTCATATATTATTCTTCCTCTAAGTAAACTTCCCCAAACTCTTGCCCAGCCAAGGGAATACTTTTGTATCTTACCTTACCCTTTAATACTACCTCTTGTCCCACCTTTAAATTACTTTGATTAGTTACAACCCAAATTTTACCGCTGGCATCAGCAATTTGATATGCTTGCTGCTTGAGCAAAGGAGCGTGTTTTTCTATCTTTCCTTGGATGTAAACAGTAGCTTGATTATCCTGTGCTGGTTTAATTTCCTGAATTGGTGTAACATTTGCGCCAATCCTCAGATTTTGTAAATTCATTTCACCAGATTTACCGTTAGCACAACTACACAGTCCCACCACCAAAAAAAAGGCTAATCCTTGATGAAAAGATTTCAAAGAAGTACGTTGTATTTGTTGTTGAACAGCAAGCAATTGAGAGAATTTTTGCATTAATCCTTACCTTGTTACCAGTTTCTTCAAGTTTCTATTAATACTAGCTATGTTGCACTGATAAAAAAAGGCTTGAGGTCATCCTTTTATTCTTTATCCTTCAGTTGACGCAGTTAATCTGAGAAAATAGTTAAGGCAATAGGCGACTGGTGATTGGTGATTGGTGATTGGTGATTGGTGATTGGTGACTAGTGATAGAGAAATAGATTATTTTTCTGCTCCCTGTTCCCTGCTCCCTGTTCCCTGCCCCCTGTTCCCTGTTCCCTGTTCCCTAATAACTAATAACTAATGACAATGACAACACCAACCGCCAAAATCCTGGATGGTAAAGCATTAGCCGCTAAAATTCAAACAGAATTAGCTGCCACCATCACAGAAGTACAACCGAAAATTGGCCGCCCTCCAGGTTTAGCAGTGTTGATGGTGGGAGATAACCCCGCCTCAGCAGCTTATGTCAGCAACAAAGAAAAAGCTTGTGCTAAAGTGGGAATTGCTTCTTTTGGTAAATATTTTCCCACCCACACCAACCAAACTGAACTAGAAGAAGTCATTGCAGAACTTAACCAAGATCAACGGGTAGATGGAATTTTAGTACAGTTACCCCTACCTAATCATTTGGATGCTATAAGTCTTTTACATAAAATCGCCCCAGATAAAGACGCTGATGGACTGCATCCAGTGAACTTAGGGCGTTTGGTGCGAACTGAGGCAGGTTTACGCAGTTGCACACCAGCGGGAGTAATGCGACTACTAGAAGAATATAAAATTCCCCTGGTGGGAAAAAAAGCAGTAGTAGTAGGACGTAGTATCTTAGTGGGTAAGCCAATGGCGTTAATGCTATTAGATGCTGATGCTACAGTTACCATTGCCCACTCCCGCACCCAAAACCTCAAAACCATCACCCAAAACGCTGATATTCTCGTTGCAGCAGCAGGTATTCCCAGATTAATCACTGCCGACATGGTGAAACCAGGCGCTGTTGTGGTAGATGTGGGAATAAATCGCGTCACCGATAGCAGTGGTAAAAGTCGTTTAGTGGGCGATATTGATTTTGCGCCAACTGCTAATGTGGCAGAATATATTACCCCCGTTCCTGGTGGTATTGGTCCGATGACAGTCGCCATGTTACTGCAAAATACAGTCTCTAGCTATTTACGGACAAACAGTAACTAAGCAAATTTCAGATTTATGGAATCAATCCAAAATCCAAAATCCAAAATCCAAAATCGAGAAGTGAGTGTTTCTGCTCCTCTACACCGTAAAATTGTCACACAGATCAGCATCAATCGAAAACTTTAGGAATTCTCAGTTATGGTAGCAACGGATAATTTTCAAAAGACATCAGAACCAGTCCAGTTTAACCTCGCTGCCTATCTCAAAGAACGACAAAAGCTTTGTGATACTGCTTTGGATCAATCTATTCCCGTGGTTTATCCAGAGAAGATTTACGATGCTATGCGCTACTCCCTCTTAGCAGGAGGTAAGCGTGTACGTCCTATCCTATGCCTTGCTACCTGTGAAATGATTGGTGGCAGCATTGAAATGGCCATGCCAACAGCTTGTGCTGTGGAAATGATCCACACCATGTCTCTAATTCATGATGACTTACCCGCAATGGATAATGATGATTACCGTCGTGGTAAGTTGACAAATCATAAAGTCTACGGCGAAGATATCGCCATTTTAGCCGGGGATGGCTTGTTAGCATTGGCTTTTGAGTTCGTAGCCTCCCAAACCCCCGAAAATGTCCCTACACAAAGAACTTTACAAGTAATTGCCCGTCTCGGTAAGGCTTTAGGTGCTGCCGGTTTAGTTGGTGGTCAAGTGGTAGATTTAGAATCAGAAGGAAAATCAGATATTTCCCTAGAAACTTTGAATTTTATTCATAACCACAAAACCGCCGCCCTCTTAGAAGCTTGTGTAGTGTGTGGGGGAATAATTGCTGGCGCATCCCCAGAAGATGTACAAAAATTAACTCGTTATTCTCAAAATATTGGTCTAGCCTTCCAAATCATTGATGATATTCTGGATATAACCGCTACTCAAGAACAACTAGGTAAAACCGCAGGTAAAGACCTTACAGCACAAAAAGTTACCTATCCCAGCTTATGGGGAATTGAAGAATCACGCGCTAAAGCACAACAGCTAGTTGAAGAAGCTTGTGCAGAACTAGAAAGTTTTGGTGAAAAAGCAGTACCCTTACAAGCGATCGCTCACTTTATTATCAATCGCAATCACTAGGGAGAATTTTGGATTTTGGATTTTGGATTTTGGATTTTAGGATTTTAGGATTTTAGGATTTTAGGATTTTGGATTGCACAATCCCAAATTTAAAATCACAACCACAAAACTGCCAAATTTTAGTTACAAAATCATCCACCACAATCATGTTATGGCGACGGTCAATGTTGTACTTCATGAACAGATGATCAAACTTCAACACATACAGACTTTATACTCTGACACCTGTCACCTGTCACCTGTCACCTGTTATACTGCTAATGGCTGAAAGCTGAAGGCTGACTGCTAAAAAAACTGTTCCTCAACACACAAGTGCTGCTCTTATTCAATCACCTAACCAAAAAACCATGCAGGACTTATGCGACATTTTCAACAACCGGGTGCTACTGGTTGCACTTGTGGCTTGTTTTGTTGCTCAAGGATTAAAACTCATCGTTGAAGTCATCAAACATCAAAAAGTGGATCTGCGTGTCTTAGTGACTACCGGAGGTATGCCTAGCGCCCATTCAGCTTTAGTCACAGCTTTAGCCACAGGAGTTGGGCAAACTATCGGTTGGTCATCTCCAGATTTTGCTGTAGCTGCGGTATTTGCCATCATTGTTATGTACGATGCAGCTGGAGTTCGCCAAGCAGCAGGTAAGCAAGCTCGCATACTCAATCAAATGATTGATGAATTATTTCATGAAAAACCAGACTTTTTCCAAGACCGTCTCAAAGAACTACTCGGACATACACCAGTTCAAGTCATAGCTGGTTCAGTTTTAGGTGTCACCATTTCCTGGTTAGCTAGAGCCGCTTATTAGTAAGGTGACAGGTGACAGTTGACAGTTGACAGTTGACAGTAAGAAGGGAAGAGAGAATAGGTAATAGGTAATGGGTAATGGGTAATAGGTAATGGGTAATAGGTAATTAATTATATTTGTCCCAATCACCAATCACCAATCACCAATCACCAGTCCCCAATCACCTTACTGTGACAACTGAACGCAGTAACATGACTTTTCTACCATCTGCTAACAGGGCAAAAAAACCATTCTCCGTCAGTTTTTGCAATGTCCTGTATGCCTCTGTTTGGTTGGTAGTATAAACAGCCAGTAGATAGGGGCGTTGTCCATAGGAAACTAAACCAACATTACCTCCTACCGTTCTTTGTACATTTTTGGCTAGTTCCGGGCGGTTGAAATAATCTACCAACACAGCAAAACCTTCTCCCAAAACTCTGGGATTATAACTAACTGTCTGATTTGGTAGAGTTGCTGATGGGATTATTGCTGGTGTTACCGTTGCTGTTGTTGGTGCTGTTGATGCTGTTGCTGCTGTTGGTCGAGTCGTAATAATAGCAGACAAGCCAACAACGTTGTTAACATATCTTGCCCAACGGTTAGCATCTTCAATCTTGTTAAAACCACCAACTCGCGTTACTGTTTCATTCAGATATTTACAAGTAACAGTTTTTAGGTCAGATGGTAAGGCACTACGTAACTGCTGTTGATTATTAACCGTAGGACTAACAACCAACAACAGATACTCCCCCGCACTGGGAGGTTGACAGGCAGGAATGGTTTGTTGGGATAAAACAGGACTAATACCAGTAATTATTGGAGCTACTGCTAATAATAAAGCACTTGGTAAATAATGAACTTTTGGTAAAAACATTTGGTGTATACCTAGTATTGTATAATTTATAACTTATTTCAGGAAATAGGAAATAGGGAATAGGGAATAGGGAATAGAGAACAAAAGGCAAAAGTTAATATTCTTCCCCAGCCTTTCCTGCCTCCCCTGCTCCCTCTGCGCCTCCTACCTTTCCTGCCTCCCGCCCCCTGCCTTCATTAAGACACAGTTGTTAAAGATGCCAAAGGATTAGGAATTGTTGCCGAAGGAGCTGGAAATTCTCCAGTGATGACATACTCTAAACGTAATTTTAACCAAGTAATAAATTGAGAATTGGTAGAAATAATTGCTACCGGAGGTTTAGGACATTTAGCTTTATTTGCTGCCATTTCCGGTGCTTCCAGGAAAGCTGGGTTTTTCACTAACCAAAAATCTATTTCTTTTTCTTGTTCGTGGTAGTTACGGGTACGTTCTTTGAGAACTTCCTCTAGAGGTTCTTCTTCTAGTAAAAAGTGTTGACTAGCTAAAACGTAATAGTATGTTGTCATTTTCATCCTTGAGTCACTATCTAATAATTTATAGGGTACAGCAGCAACACTGTACCCTAATAGGTTAACTTTTCTTCACGCCTTTGAACCAAGAACCGAAAGGACAACCACTACTCTTATTTTCACTATTGGCAGCATTTTCCATTTTGCCACCTGCTGTCAATTTCTCTAAAAACAGGTTGTTGTCAAAATAGTGTTCCAAAGAGATAATCTTCAAATCATCGGTAACACGAGCTACACTGATACCGACAATTTCTACTGTTTCCCCTGTGGGTGCAAAGTCTTTATATGGACCACGAAAATGTCCCCAGTGTCTCCACTTAAATGTAACCACTGGTGGACCTGAGTAAACTTCAAGCAGTTCCCAAGGAAAACCTTGAGGAAAGGTACTATGAAAAAGTTTCGCTGATGATTCAAAAGTTTCTTCTGAAGCTTTGTAATGTTCAGAATCAGCCATAAATGTGTTATAAGTACCCTGGGTGTATACATCTGTGGCTGTAAACTCTTGTCCCCCATTTGTACTGACGCGAAACTTATCCTGCACAACAGCTAACCACTGTTTAGGATTACTCTTAAAAGATACCTCCATTTCAAAGGTTCTCACTAAATTCTGTACAATAGCTTCTAGTGAACCTTCTGCGTGATTACAGGTACTTTCTTTGGCTAGATTTTCTTTAGAACGGGTATAATCTGGGGGTGTCTGATAGCGCCATTCGGCCTGTTTACTGTATTCAATTACAGTATCTCTATTTTGTACCCAAAGAGGTAGGTTGTTAGGCTGTGTGGAAGTCATAAAAGTTTTACGTTACCAATGTGACTCTAATTTTTCAGGATTACGCAGCTACAACCCCTCTTGTGAAAGGATATCAAGGAGTCAGGAGTCAGGAGTCAGGAGAATTTTAGATTTTAGATTTTAGATTTTAGATTGGATTCATGAAATACAATCCAAAATCCAAAATCCAAAATCCAAAATTGTATCCCCAATCACCAGTCACCAGTCACCAGTCCCCAGTCATTGCTTGTTTCATCTCTCGTACTGCTCTTTCCATTCCTACCAAGGCAGCCCGACTGATGATAGTATGGCCAATATTGAGTTCTTCCATACCTGGAAGCGCCGCTACTGGGTAAACGTTCCAGTATGTGAGTCCGTGACCGGCATTGACTCGCAAACCTGCTTTTATAGCTTGTTCGCATCCTTTGGCTAATAAGCCTAATTCATGCTGGCTAGTTGTTTCATCTTTAGCTTCAGCATATTTTCCGGTATGCAGTTCAATAAACTTCGCTTGCACCTTGACAGAAGCTTCGATTTGTGCAGGTTCGGCATCAATAAACAAACTCACGGGAATGCCAGCATTTTGCAATTTATCAACTATATCCCCTATTCTAGCAATTTGTCCGACAATATCTAAACCCCCTTCTGTGGTGATTTCTTCTCTTTTTTCGGGAACTAATGTTACATAATCAGGTTTGATATCCAGGGCGATCGCTAACATTTCATCAGTGGCAGCCATTTCTAAGTTTAAGTGGGTTCTTACTGTTTGTCGCAATAACCGCACATCTCGATCTTGAATATGTCTTCTGTCTTCCCGCAAATGGGCGGTAATGCCATCAGCACCGGCTAATTCTGCTAATACTGCTGCGGCGATGGGATCTGGTTCTACTGTCCTTCTGGCTTGGCGGATGGTAGCTATATGATCAATGTTTACACCGAGTGTAGGCACGCCTGTGTTTCTCCTGGTTCACTGTGTTTTAGATTTTGATTTTAACTAATTTAGGAGATGTGAGCAGGTTGGTGTTAAAAATTTTGGTTATGATTAGGTAAGGAGCAAGAGGAGAGCCATAAATAATTACAAATTATCAATTATCAATTATCAATTATCAATTATTAAAGAGGTAATATGTTGTTAGAATTGCAACAAATTATTGTTCATCCAGGCCAACAAATGTTACTCAAAGATATTAGTTGGC
Source organism: Sphaerospermopsis sp. FACHB-1094 (assembly GCF_014696195.1). Classification (NCBI taxonomy): domain Bacteria; kingdom Bacillati; phylum Cyanobacteriota; class Cyanophyceae; order Nostocales; family Aphanizomenonaceae; genus Sphaerospermopsis; species Sphaerospermopsis sp. FACHB-1094. The sequence goes on from NZ_JACJPT010000003.1 coordinate 99,842, forward strand.
AGCAACTAGAAAATATTTTAGAAGAAATGGGGGAAAAGCGTGCTGCACGTATTTCCTATAGCAATGGATGGTTAGAAATTATGGTGCCTTTACCTGAACATGAAAAAGATAAAGAAATTGTTGGTGATTTGGTGAAAATCTTGTTAGAAATACTGAATGTTGATTTTGAACCCTTTGGTTCTACAACTCTGAAAAATGAGAGAATGAGGCAAGCCGTAGAACCAGATACCAGTTTTTACATTCAAAATCAAGCCGCTGTAATTGGTAAAAATCGAATTGATTTAAATATAGATCCACCACCAGATTTAGCTATTGAAATTGATATTACTTCTCGGACTCAATTTGAAAATTATCAAATTTTGGGAGTTCCTGAACTTTGGCGATATAAAAAACAAGGTTTAGAAATTTTCTTGTTACAGGATGGGAAATATGTAAAATCTCCATCTAGTCCTAATTTTCCTCATATTCCCATTGTGGATTTAGTTAATGAGTATGTACAGCAGTGTTTAACTATTGGCAGAAGTCAGGCAATGCGAAATTTTAGGAGTTGGGTGCAGGAGAATTTACAGTAAAAGGTTGCTTAAATATAGCACTCCCTGAACAGTTACTTTTATGGCAAGTATTCAGCTATCAGTAATCAGTAATCAGCCAAGAGTAGCAATAGCAAGGATGCAGAAGTGTTAATTTCAGGAATGTTATCTGCATCTGTTTTTTCATTCCTTGGATTTCACTATTTCAGGTACATAGCTGATGGCTGACTGCTGACGACTGAATGCTTACCTTTTATGTTGTCCCAAATGAGCGATCGCCAGCATTGCCTACATAATTTTTTTAAAAAATAGTATGAATCAATACAAAATATTGCCAGAATTTTTAATCAAGATCGGAGAATACCGTGATGACTATTAACATAAATTAGGAGATAATCTTCTGCACAAGGTAAGAATTCAAAAGTCAAAAGTCAGAATTTTTGATTAATTGCTTGATGAGCAAATAAGTATTTTTGGCGTAATTGTTAAAAAGCTGACTGCTGATGTTTGAATACTTACTGCACAAGTAACTGGCAATATAAACTTACCTATCTCAACTGCATGGATTCTTTATCTATCAATTCTTTACTGGAAGACTTGAAAAATCCTGATGCTTTAGTTCGTGAGCAAGCAACTCGCAAAATTTGGCGCTTCTGGTTTCAGCAAAAGGGTATATATGGGCTAGAAAAGATTGATTATAGTCAAAAACTAATGGATGCTGGGGAAACAGCCAAAGCTGAAGCAGTTTTAACAGAACTTATTAAAACACAACCAGATTTTGCTGAAGCTTGGAATAGACGCGCTTTTTTATATTACAGCATAGGCAATTATCAAAAATCTCTAGCTGACTGTCAAATGGTTGTGCAGCTAAATCCAGTACACTTTGGCGCACTTCATGGTATGGGTTTGTGTTACGCAGCAATAGGAAAGTATGGTGAAGCTATTGAAGCTTTTCAAAAAGCGTTGAAAATTCAACCTTATTCCTTGGTTAACCAGAAATTGATTCTTGAATGTACTCTTAAACTCAGTTAAACATGAAATTTCCAGGAGTCAGGAGTTGTAGGGGCGAAGTAGGGGCGAAGCATTCGGAAAATAGCCTTAAACAAAAATTGATAATTTATCGCCCGAATGCTTCGCCCTTACAGGAAAATAACCTGTGATAAAAATTGATAATTTATCGCCCGAATGCTTCGCCCTTACAGGAAAATAACCTGTGATAAAAATTGATAATTTATCGCCCGAATGCTTCGCCCTTACAGGAAAATAACCTGTGATAAAAATTGATAATTTATCGCCCGAATGCTTCGCCCTTACAGGAAAATAACCTGTGATAAAAATTGATAATTTATCGCCTGAATGCTTCGCCCTTACAGGAGTCAGGAGTAAAACCCTCTTTTAGTGGTAGTTTTATTATCCATTGATTTTCTGGTCAGCCTGTCAAAATCTATAACAACATATAAAAACATAAAATAACACTTTTCCCTATTTCCTGTTCCCTTAAAGACCTTCTAAATAACTTAAAAGGTCTGCCATTTCTTGGGCGCTGGGCTGGAATTTGGGCATGGGAGGAGTTTCACCGCTAATAACTTGATGAATCAATCCATATTGAGATTTGCGTTTCGAGACAGCTTGTAAGCTCGGTCCAACGAGTCCATGAGCTTCCCAACCATGACACCCAGCGCAGTTGGTTTGAAAGATAGCCTTTCCCTGTACTGGGTTGCCTGTCAGTGATAAAACATTTTTGACGTAAGGATCAGAGGTTTGAACTATCTGAACACCAAAAATAGTTACGGGTATGGCTATGAGTATGGCCAAAACCGACAAAGTGATCCACTGACTCCAAGTTTCAGTTTTGATAAGCTGGTTATTCAAGAGTTTGCTTTTACAGTCTAGGTGTACGAAAAACTGTAAGCATTCAGCTATCAGTGTTCAGCAGTCAGCTTTTTAACGGTTAAACTAATAATCACTATTTGAGTAACCGCTAGATGAGCAAATCTTCTGACTCCTGAATCCTGACTTCTGAATTCTTACAAAAAAATATTTCATCTTCTACACATAGCTTAAAATTTCTTGATTCTACCTGCAACCACAGATGAAAATTTTTAGATAGTATTTATAATCCAAAAACGGCTTAGGGCGCTGGATTGATGCGGGATTTGGTAAGATTAAAAACGGGAAACGAAACTTGAAAATTTGTAAAGAGGAGATTTACAGTGGTTGAACCCCTACTCTCAGGTATTGTTCTGGGTCTGATTTTCGTCACTCTTAGCGGACTATTTTACGCTGCCTATAAGCAATACAAGCGTCCTACCGAGTTGGGCGGCTAAGGGTTAATAGCTAGTTCTCGTAGGGGTTTAGCAATGCTAAACCCCTAGTCACATATAGGCGTGTGTGTTTGTATATTAATTTTAATATGTCCGCCCAATTACTTACGATATAGCTGTTTAATTAGTAATTGTCCCCAATTACCAATTACCAATTACCAATTACAAGTCTCAACAGATATGATAAGTATTCAACCGTAGATGATATCACTCGCTTTCCGATACTTCCATTGTTCTGTAAAAAGTTAGTGCTGTGTTGCCATAAACTTTTTGGCGGCTGATTTCCCAAGTTGGGATGATTGGTGGTGTAAAATTAGGACTATGTTCTACTGCTATTTCCCCTTGAGGATCTAAAAGTTGATAGTGAGCGATCGCTTCTAAAACAGGCTCATATAAACCACTGGCATAAGGTGGATCAAAATATATTTTGTCAAATTTTTGACCTGATAATTTTTTTAATTGTTGCAGGACATTTCCCCGCAATAATTGAAATTTTTGTTCATTATTCGCTATCTGCTGCCAATTTTGTTGAATAATGGCACAGGCTCGACTTGCTTGTTCAATTCCTACTACTAAACAGGCTCCCCTACATAAAGCCTCTGCACCCATTGAACCACTACCGGCACATAAATCTAACCAGCGACAATGATCAATTTCTCCCTGCCAAATATTAAAAACGGCCTCCCGTACTCGCGCACTGGTGGGTCTAGTCTCTTGCCCTGGTAAAGTTTTTAACAGACGATTCCCGTAAATTCTTAAACTCATTAATTAGTCATTGATCATTAGTTATTAGTCATTAGTCATTAGTCATTAGACAACTGACGACTAACAAAGAAAGCAAATTTTTATTAAGCAGGGATTTTTTCACGGACTTGAGCCACAAAATTAGATAAAACTTGCAATCCAATATTAGAGGATTTTTCGGGGTGGAATTGAACCGCCATGAGATTTTCATGAGCGATCGCTGCTGTCACAGTTTGACTACCATGAGTCACTGTTGCTGCTCTAATTTGCGGTTCAGTTGGTTCAACATAGTAGGAATGGACAAAATAAACCCAAGGTTGATGGGGTAAATGTTCCCACAAAATGCTTCTTGGTTGAGTCAGTTGCAGTTGATTCCAACCCATGTGGGGAATAGCTATTCCTGGTTCTGGACGAAATCGCCGCACTTTTCCCCGTACTATTCCTAGTCCTGGTTGAGTTCCTTCGGCGCTAGATTCAAATAAAATTTGCAGTCCTAGACAAATACCTAAGAACGGTTTACCAGATGCGATCACATCTTTAATTGGTTGTTCTAAACCGCGTGAACGTAAATGTTGCATGGCAGGATCAAAAGCTCCCACTCCTGGCAAAACTATAGCATCTGCTTGTTCTAACTCCTTGGCAGAATAAGTTACTTTAGGAATTGCACCAGCTTTTTCTAAACCTTTACAGACTGAGTGCAAATTTCCCATATCATAATCTACGACCGCAATGACTGGCATTTACTTGCTCCTTGTAAATTTATTAGGGAAGCATTTATATTCTAATTCTAAATAATATTCTAAATAATATTTATTATGCAGAAAAAAATATTATTAACTTCTTTTGACACTTGGCTGAGTGAACAACAGTCAAATTCTTCTGATGACTTGTTACTCGAACTAGCCAAAATGGCTGATATCTATCATGACTTAACTTTTTTGCGACGATTACCTGTAGATGTTCCCCTTGCCAGTTCTCGCGTCATTGCCAAAATCAATGAACTCAAACCAGATTATGTTATCTGTTGTGGTATGGCTGCTAGTCGGCAAAATTTAAGTGTGGAAGTTGTTGCTAGTAGCGAGTCTATACAGACTACTGATATTTCATTTAGAGATGGTGGAGAAAATTTTGGGATAATAACTTTGCACACAATTGTTAATGTTGAACAATTAATAGCTGAGACAGCGGCAGTTGAGATTAGTTACGACTGTGGTAAATTTGTGTGCGAAGGTCTTTATTATTCAGTGTTGGACTACTTGAATCAATCTCAACTACCCATTCCTTGTATTTTTGTCCATGTTCCGATTTTGCATCAAGAAAATTTGCTAGACATTCTTGCTGATTTTGTTTTAATCATGAATAATTTGGTTATTTTTGAATCAAGGGAACAGGGAACAGGGAATAGGGAATAGGGAATGGGGAATGGGGAACAGTAAATCATAAACTCCACTCACTAATAACTGTTAACTGTTAACTGTCACCTGTCACCAGTCACCAGTCCCCAGTCAGTTATAAATTTTGAATTTTAAATTTCCTATGTTGTCAGCATTACTCGGTTTGACTCTCGCGCAAGCAACTCCAACCGCACCACCACCAGAAGAAGTGGTAATACCTCAAGAGGTGCGAGCTTTACCAGGCAGGTTGGATACTGTTCCAGTATTTAATAGTAATAGTCCAGAATTGGTATTAAAGGAAGGTATTTTACTTTCTACCTTTCCTTCAGAGGATAAAAAAGTACCTACTGCACATTTAAACTTTCCTTTTCAGGGGCGGTTTGATGTCTTTTCCCATCATATTGCTAGAGCAGAACCACCAGAAGATTTACGTTCTCTTTACCACGGAATAATCTTACATAACCCTGGTACTACACCGGTAACTGTGAATATATTGCAAGGTGCAAGTTATTTAAGTCAACCAGATGCACCTTTTTTACCATTAGATTCTTTTATTCCTAATGATGCGGGAAATGTGTTTGCAGGTCCGGGTAGTAGGGTGATGTCTGATATTTTGAGAGGGAGAAGACAAAATATTTTCCCAGCGCAAATAGTCATTCCTCCTGGGGAAAGTCAGATGTTATTAAATTTACCTATTCCCGTGCGAGAATTGACACCACCTTTAAATGGTCGTTCTACTTATATGCGTTTGCGGAGTAATGGGACGGTGTATGCTGCTAGTTTAGCGATGTTTGCAAAAACTAATGCTGATGGTAGTGAACGAGTGCCAACTTTAGCAGAATGGGAAGATTTATTAAAGAATGGTGATTTATCAACACCGAGAGATAAAACCCCGACTCCCATACAGGGAACTGGTAAACCTGCAATTTATGGAAGAGTTGCGGGTGTGTCCCGTGGGTCACAATGGCGATCGCTTTTAACAGATAATTCTAACAGCAGGTATTTAACTATTCCCCAACCTGGTCAAGCTTTTTCTTATGCTTTAAGTTCTTTACATGGGGGAACTTTTGGTACAGGTCAAATTCAAACAGCACCGATGTTAGTGCGTTATCCTGATACAGCTTATTTTGCACATGGTAATTATGGCATTCAATATAGTTTAAGGTTGCCTTTGTTGAATAATTCCCAAAGTGCAAAAAATGTCACTGTATCTCTGCAAACTCCCATTAAAGAAAATGAGTTAACAAAATCAGGTTTAAGGTTTTTTACAACTCCTGCGCGTCAGGTTTTCTTTAGGGGAACTGTCCGAGTTCGTTATCGAGATGATCAGGGTAAACCGGCGACTAAGTTTGTACATTTAGTGCAAAAAAGAGGTGAACCTGGTCAACCTTTGGTGTCTTTAAATATGAAACCAGGGGATAATTCTTGGGTAGAGGTTGATTTTCTTTATCCTCCTGATGCTTCTCCTCCGCAGGTTTTGACGGTTGCGACACAGGAGTAATTTAGGTGACAGGTGACAGGTGACAGGTGACAGGTGACAGGTGACAGTAAATAGTTCATTACTTATTACCTATTCTCGTTATTCTCGTTCCCAGTCTCCAGACTGGGAATGCAGTTTTAGAGTCTCTGACTCTACTATAAACGTTTGTTGTCAGAATCAGGATGTCCAGGATTTGAGGATTTACAGGATTAAAGGATTTTCGGTTTAGTCTTTAGTGCTTGGTGCGATCGCTTTGCTCTGGACTTTAGACTAAAAGAGAGCGATCGTTAGTGAAAGGGACTGCAAAAAAATTAAGGGATGCCTGTAAGAACAGACACCCCCATAGCGGAAAATGAAAAAAGCACAACTAATTCTCATATAACCGCTATGGATGTTTTTACACAACTTATGGAATTCCGTCAAGCAGCTTATGATTGTTTATGTAGGGCAAAAGACGCAACATTTGAAATGACGGATGCAATATTGCTGACACGCAACGCCTACAGTCTGGCAGACTTATCACTGTCTCCAGTATTTCGTCGTAAGTGGTCAAGTATTTATGAAACAACACAGGATACCAGACCACAACGCAATAAATTGATGAAACTGTACAATCAAAAGATACCAAAACAAGGACGTATAATTTTGGGAGGAGACCACACAGCGTGGTCAAGACCAGATGCTCCCACCCTGAAAGAGAGAACCTACGAACACTATGCCCAAGGAGGAAAAGGAGGTCATCCTGTTACCCCTGGATACGGATACAGTACCATAGCGTGGATACCAGAAACAGAAGGGAGTTGGGCATTACCACTCAGACATGAAAGAATTACAAGTTGGGAAAATCCTATAGACAAGGCGGTATGGCAGTTAAAACAGGTATGTCAAGAATTACCATCAAGACCAATCACACTATGAGACATTGAATACGGATGTGCGCCATTCGTGATCAAAACGGCTGAGATTAATGCAGATAAACTGATGCGCTTGCGTTCCAACCTGTGTTTATGGGGAGAACCACCACAATATTCAGGTCGGGGAAAACCAAGAATACACGGTGATAAATTTAAACTCAATGATGAAAGTACCTGGTCTGACCCAGAACAAACTATTGAACTTGAAGATAACAAACTGGGTAGGGTGAGGATTCGTCTGTGGACAAAAAAGCATTTTCGTCTTTCTCCACACCATCCGATGTCAATTATACTGGTGGAAAGACTTCAAATTGATGGTTCACCACGAGTTCTTAAACCAATGTGGTTGGCTTTTGTCGGTGAAGAAATGCCACCTCTAAATGAAGTTTGGAAACTGTACTTGCGACGCTTTGCTGTTGACCATTGGTATCGGTTTATTAAACAACGCTTGCATTGGACGCTACCAAAATTATCAACTCCCCAACAATGTGACCGATGGAGTGACTTAATGCCGCTCATCACTTGGGAGTTATGGCTGGCTCGTGATATCGTCAATGATCATCCTCTCCCGTGGCAGAAACAAATCACTAAACTTACCCCTGGAAGGGTTGCACAAGCGATGCCTGGGATTTTAGTCAGGGTTTCCACTCCTGCCCAACCGCCAAAACCACGGGGTAAATCTCCCGGCTGGAAGACCGGACAGAACAGACAACGTAGAATTCGCTATCCTATCGTTAAAAAGCGTACTTTACCTTCACGTAAAGCCCAGCCAAAAACTGCTTGATTTCTCATTTTTTGAATTTTTTACTTTGCTTTTTTTCAACTCAGCTTCCCTGAGTCATTTTGTGTTTTTAGTCTAAAGTTCAGTTTTAAGACAACCTCTAGGAGAGCCATTATTTTTCCCTATTCCCAGCATTTATTTGCATAATAGCGATTGACAAGTAGAATAAAAGACACTAACTAACAAATTTGCGGCTTGTGGAAAAAATTCATGTAGCTAAAAAGACGTTAGGCTAGATGCGATGGGTGAAATATTTATACCTATTGCCTGGAAATAACAACCCATGCTAACAAAAACACCAAACACCAGCGGCGAATTGGCCACCAACTTATTAGTCCATTATAGTTTTGACCTCAATGGGTATAGTGCCAGTGAGTTAATTAACCATTGGCGAAAAGACTACCCGCTTGATTGGCTACATTTAGCAGTTATTGAAGCTCTGTATCAAGGACGCTATAAAGCGATATCAGTACAACAAATATTAACCTTTTGGCAAAGGCGTGGGCAGGTGTCTCATCATTTCAACATGGAATTTGAACGGATGATTTGTAGCAAATTTCCAGAAAGTCTAACCAAAACATCTGCACCCGTTTTACCAGCCATACCACAAGCAACGCCAATGCACCCAGCCAAGACGACCCAAAAATTACCTGCTTCATCTAGTAATTATTACATCGAGAGTCACACTGCATCAGGATATCAAGGAGATCAAGAACAACAAGTTCGAGCATTAACAACCCCCTCGTTTAAAGTTGCTGCGGATACCAGTAAGAGACAGTTAGCCGCATCTGTGAGTCAAAAGCTCATGACTCAGGGAACTTTATCTACACCTAAGGAACTACCCCAATTAATGCCAGCAAATGCCAATAATCCCCCAATTGGACAATTTACTCCCCAAAGGAGCGATCGCTCTGATTCCTTTACATCTAAACTCAAAGCCATGACTAGCGAACAGCCAGAATTTACTATTTAGGGGACTGGTGATTGGTGATTGGTGATTGGTGACTGGGGAAGATTAATAACCCAATGCCCAATGCCCAATGCCCAATTAATTAGGGTTTGCTGATAGCGTAGCGTGGCGTTAGCCATATAAATCCGAAAACTTTACAGGTAAAGGGTTTTAGCTATTTTGACTTGTACTGAGCGACTTGTACTGAGCCTGTCCTGAGCCTGTCCTG
>NZ_JACJPT010000030.1:0-51276 GCF_014696195.1 Sphaerospermopsis sp. FACHB-1094
AACAATGTATTTTTTCGCTAATATGTGATTTTTTAGGCTCAGTTTCCTTTCTTATTTCCGTAATTTCTCTATGTGCCAGATCAGGGTGCGGAATGTGGGATATAACTTCTTTCAATAGTAGTTAAAGGACGTAAATCTGGTGTTACTGGTGCAACATCTCCCGAATGTTGTTGATAATTTTTAGGTATTGGCCTATGATTCCTTCTAGGTTTTTGAGCAGGTATTTACCACTGGTTCTGTGTCCACTGGTAAGGTAGAAGCGATAGCCTCTAATTTCATCATCATCTCCTCCTACGCATAGTTCTACGGTGATGGGTGCTTTGCCTGATGCTTGGCTGTAATTTTCTACACAGGCTTTAAAGTCTTCATGGAATTGAATAGAACCGTTTTCTAGTGATTGAGTAATGGCTTTATCGAGTGTGTTTTCTATATGGCGGAGTTTGCGGCGGTCTGTCAGGTTTTCCCAGGAGCGAGTTTGTGTCTGTTTTCGCTTTGGTTTGGTTGGTGTTTTGGTAGCCATAGTGACGATGACGCTGGTTGCCTTAGTTGGTAAGGTAACAGGGCTTTGTTTTTGATGGCATTGACCTTTTGGCTATTTCTTTTTTGTCCACTTGGCTATTTTTGATATTCGGTATTACTAATGTTCACCAAGCTACTTTCTAAACACTCAGATACAAACAATTTTATTTGTATATTTGTAAAGATAATTTTATTACTATTGGCACTCTAGAAAACACAGAATAATATTGATTTAGAATCTTTTACCGAGTCATTATAAATATTTGTAAATATATGAACACAAAACTTAATCAAATTCAACATCGTTTAGCAATTGGAAATGAGCAAGAAAGACTGGCTGCTTTAGCAGAATTATTGGAATGTGGGCAACAAGGCTTTGACTGTTTCATGGAACATTCTCTAAAAGATAAATCAGAGAAAGTACAACAATCAGCGTACTGGATTTTACATGAATATAATCCTTATTTAAAAAGTTCTACAGAAGAAGGTAGGAAAATTCATCCTACAGATACTATTACTTGTTTGGCTATCAGTTCTGATAATAAAATTATTGTTGGAGGAACTTGGCAAACAATCTGGGTATGGGATTTACAAACTGGTGAAATATTATATAGCCTCTTTGGACATTCTCATTGGGTTTTATCTGTTGCTATTAGTCCTGATGGCAATACTCTTGTTAGTGGCAGTGCAGACCAGACAATTAAAATATGGAATCTGACAAATGGAAAGCTAACTAAAACATTAAATGGTCATTCTAGCTGGGTAAATGCTGTTAGTATTAGCAAGGATGGAAATACTATTGTTAGTGGTAGTTCTGATAAAACTATTAAAACTTGGAATTTACAATCAGGTGTTTTAAAGAAAAACATTCAAGAAGACGATAATTTGTCATCTGTTTTATGTTTAGCAATCAGCCATGATAATAAAGTTATAGTTGGAGGGTGTACAAATAATAAAATTGTTTTATTTGATTTAGAGACTGGTAAAATAATCAGGAGTTTAGAGGGACATAATAGTTGGATTCAAGGAATTATTATTACTTCAGATAATCAACAATTAATTAGTGCTAGTCGCAATGGAGAAATAAAATTTTGGCAAGTAGTTTCAAGTTCCAAAGATAATTCTTATAAATTAAATCGGCGTACATTTTTCATACAAGGTGTGATAGATATAGTTAGTATTGGACTTTGTATTTTAATAGCAGGTAAAGTACGTACATTTTTTGACTATAGTTCCGATCAGTTACTCTCTATCCTAGTAAGAAGTATTGCAGATATATTAGCATCTGGACTATTTATTTTCGTAGCATTTCTAGGACGTGGAATATTTGGGATTGTTGATGATAGCTCTTCTACTAAATTACCCCTACAAAGTTTAGAATTTATTAAAACTGATAAATATGAACTGCCAATTTATGCTTTAAATGATTACCCAATCAATGATTACCCAATCAATAATCATATATTTATCTTTTGTCATGGTACAACTATCAAAGTTTATTCACGAAATGAAAAGAAAATTATTTCAACCATGTTTGAAGAATCCGGTTTTATTGGTGCTGTAACAACTAGTTCTAATGGGAACATTATAGCTAGTGCCGGAAATAATTGGTTAAGATTGTGGAACTTTAAAACAGGAAAGCCACTACATACCTTAAAAGGACTTTCTTATCCAAGGCTAAGTGAAATTATTATTATTCATTCTTCTCAAGAAATATTTTTTGGAGAGTCTCATTTATTCACTGTTAAGGGATTAGACCAAAACAAAATAGAAATTGATATAGATATAAATCAGGTAAAATGGAAAGCTACAGGAGGTAAAATTAAAGATGGTTTATTTACAGCAGGAGAAAGAGAAGGTAAGTTTAATATTAAGTCCAGCGTAGGTATTTTTGAAGTATCTTTGCCTATTAAAATTATAGAACCGCCTAGAATTACACAACTAATATTGTATACTACTAGGTTAACCATAGAATTTGGTCAATCGCAGAAAATTATAGGTCAAATCTTAGATCAACGCGGTAATATAATGCCAAACGAGACTATACCTTGGACAGAAATTGCTGGTGGTGAAATAGATAAAGATGGATATTTTAAAGCTGGATATGTTGCAGGAAATTTTGAGCTTATTGCTGTTGTTGGTTCAATACGGAATATTGTAAATGTCCAAATAATTGAGCCTCCTAAACTCAGCCAATTAGTTATGGTTTCTTCAACTTTTAATTTATTTGTTAAAGAAAGTTTTTATTTTGTAGTTAAAGGTATAGATCAATATGGCAATGATATCACAATAAGTCAAGTTAGTTGGAAGGCAAGTCAAGGAATAATTGATAACCAAGGTTTATACACAGCAGAAAATCAAGAAGAAAAAATAATAATTCAAGCATCCGTAGGAGATATCAGTACATTTGTAGAAGTTGAAATTCGAGAACCTTCTCGACTAACAAGAATAGAAATTTCACCATCATCTATCATTTTATTACCAGGGAAAAGTTGTTATTTTTCTATCAAAGGTTATGATCAACGTGATGAAGAAATGTCTGTAAATAATATTAGATGGAAAACAACAGACGGTTTAATTAATGAATATGGAAATTTTTATACTTTTGATTATCAAAAAGGTATTTGTGAAATCAGTGCTAATGTAGGTAGTTTAATTGCTACTGCTGAAGTGAATGTACCTGTTGTTTTAAAACATTTAGAAATTTCTCCACAAGAAATAGAACTAGAACCAGAGGAAGAATATCAATTTACTCTAAATGCTTTCGATCAAAGAAATGACAGTTTAGATATTCAAGGGGTAAGATGGAAAACAACAGGTGGCATTATTAATAATAATGGAGTTTTTCAAGGGGATTATAGTAGTAGTGAAATCACTATCACTGCAACTTTAGAGAATATAAGTGTTAATGCTAAAGTAATTATTCTACCTGTTTTAATTAGTTTGAAAATCACTCCCAAGAGTTCATACTTACATCCACATGAAACGCAACTATTTAAAATCAAAGGTACAGATCAATATGGCAATGATATCACAATAAGTCAAGTCAGTTGGGATGCTAGTTCAGGAATTATTGATAAACAAGGTTTATACACAGCAGGAAAACAAGAAGAAAAAGTAATAATTAAAGCATCCGTAGGAAATATCAGTACATCTATAGAAGTTGAAATTCGTGAACCTTCTCGACTAACAAGAATAGAAATTTCACCATCATCTATCATTTTATTACCAAATGAAAGTTGTTATTTTTCTGTTACAGGGTATGATCAGCGTTATGAAGAAATGTCTGTAAATAATATTACATGGACAACAACAGATGGTTCAATTGATAAATATGGAAATTTTTCCACTTTTGACTATCAAAAAGGTATCTGTCAAGTCAGTGCTAAGGTAGGTAATTTAACTGCTATTGCTGAAGTGAATGTACCTGTTGTTTTAAAAGGTTTAGCAATTTCTCCACAAGAAATAGAACTTAAACCAGAAGAAGAATATCAATTTACTCTCATTGCATTTGATCAAACAGGTGAACTTTTAAATACTGAAAATGTTATTTGGAAAAGTACAAAAGGTGGAAACATTAATGATAGTGGTTTACTGGAGGTTGATTATAATACAGAGGTAGAAATTACCGTAAGTGCTACCATAGATAATATAAGTGTTAATGCTAAAGTAACTATTTTACCTGTTTTAAGACGTTTAGAAATTACTCCCGCTTTTGTGTATCTAAACCCTGGTGAAGAAAGATTATTTATTGTTAACGGAATAGACCAATTTGGTCAAGAAATTGATCCTGGAGAAGTCTATTGGCAAACAACAGGGGGTAAAATTGACCAGAATGGTAATTTTATTATAATTGCAGAAAATAATGAAGTTACTCTTGATAGTAAAGTAATCGTTTACTCAAAATCGGTATTTAAATATAGTCGTAAAAAAAGAGACTTTTTCCTATTTCTAGGTATTATAAATTTAATATTATTTAAATTAATTTCTTATGAAGAACTTATAAGTGATGTATTAAATCCTAATATAGAATCACCTGGACTAGAAGCAATAGACGTAGATTCTACAGATTACGACTCTCCAACATCCAATACAGAATCAAATGATAAAATAGCAAATATTAGGGAAATTATATTAATATTTTTTAGAGAAATTAGTGATTTTTTAGAAGGATGGATAGTTAAAAAGTCGAAAAGAATTTTAGCTAAGTTATTTAAATCTTTGAGTATGTTCTTTTTCAATGAAGCATCTGCAAAATTATCAGTTTATGCTGATGTAATTGTTTTGCAAGCTGACGAAAATCCCTATAAAGATTTTGAATCTCTGCAAATTCTTGAGTATCATTCAGATTGGGTAAGTTCTTTAGTTATTACTTCTGATGGACAGAAACTTATTAGTGCTAGTTGGGACAACACAATCAGAATCTTTAATTTAAGTACATATAACATAATTAATGTATTAACAAATCATACAGATGATGTTGAATGTATTGCTATTACTCCAGATGGACAAGAAATTATTAGTGCAGGTTGGGATGATACTATTACGTTTTGGGATCTTAATACAGGTTGTTTAATTAATACCTATGATTTTTCACATAGAGTTGTATTGGTAGCAGTTACACCAGATGGACAATACTTGATTAGTGGTGAGTTTTCACAGACTCTAAAAATATGGTGTTTGAAAAATAAACAAATAATTAATGTAATAAAACCTCGTTCGGTTGATAATGATCATCCTTTTTATTGGCATAAATGTATTACTATAACTCCTGATTCACAAAGAGTAATAGTGGCCAGAAAGAAAATCGAAGTCTATGATATATACACTGGCAAATTACAGAATATTGTAGGAGGAGATTTAGGATGGGTTTATGCTTTAGCTATTACACCAGATGGAGGTAAACTCATCAGTAGCTATGATAAAAAAATTATAGTGTGGGATTTAACAACAAAGTCTCAAGAAATAATGCTAGTTTTAAATAGTTATGCTGACAGAAATATTGATCTCGCAATTACTCCAGATGGACAAAGACTTGTATCATGTGGATTGAGAAATCATAACACCCCTGAATTAGATAATAAATCATTCATTGAAATCTGGGATTTAAACAATGGTGAACGCATTCATTACATCCAAGAGTATACCACAGAACATAATTTGATTTATTGTTTAGCAATTACTCCAGATGGAAAAAGAATTGTTACTGGTTATCAGAATGGAATTATTAAAGTATGGGGAAATCCAATTCTCAATTCATAACTGTAGTTCAACACTAATAGTAAATTCATAGAATCTCAATTTTTGAATACAATGCTGATAACAAACTTCTTATCAGGAAATAACCGTCGT
Organism: Sphaerospermopsis sp. FACHB-1094; assembly: GCF_014696195.1. Classification (NCBI taxonomy): domain Bacteria; kingdom Bacillati; phylum Cyanobacteriota; class Cyanophyceae; order Nostocales; family Aphanizomenonaceae; genus Sphaerospermopsis; species Sphaerospermopsis sp. FACHB-1094. The sequence goes on from NZ_JACJPT010000030.1 coordinate 5,872, forward strand.
CTTCACTTGAATATCAACATTCAGTTTTTTCCGCAAAACTTTGAAAATAGCAGTCAAATTATCCATCGTTGGATTACCTTTTGCTGATAACATCCGATGTAAACTCTTACTCGGTTTAGAAGTTTCAATTGCCAATTGTTCAAAACCTACCGTTGCATTGACAATATCTCTCAAAATCAATCTTGCTGTTTCTGGTTCACCATTCAGGAAAAGAGAAATAGCTTCATCAAGTAAAGCGATCGCAAACTCAGAATCTCTTTGCACTCGTGCATTAACGGTTTCTTTAAAGTCTCTAGTTAGTGCCATAATAACTACCTCTTCTCTCTATTATCGTTGTCAGTTGCTTGCTCTTTGCTAATTTCTTTTTTTCGTCTTTTGTACTCTTGGTATAATTCTTTAGCACGATTAATATCAGATTGCTGATTTTTCTTTGTTCCCCCACCAAATAAAACTATAAGCTGTTTACCATCTTGAGCTAGATAAATCCGATATCCAGGACCCCAATCAATCTTATATTCACCAATTCCATCAAACCATTTAACTTTTGATGTATTGCCTAATTCCAAACGAGACTTAGCAACTGTTACCTTCGCAGCTGCTTGAGCATCCAAGCTATCAAACCATTCTTGGTAAGGACTTGAACCATCTTCTTTAAGATATTCTTGAACTCTTATAATAGACATACTGCTATAGTAACTTATGTGTTACCATAAGTCAAGCAGTATGATTTTAAATAAACTTGTAGTAGTGTAAATTATCAAAAAAACAATTCAGGATTCAGCAACAGTTGTTCAAAACTAGAACCCCAATCTAAACCAGCACCAATATTACCACTTACTTCTTCCTCACCTCGAATGCTTTTTCTCAACCATTCTTTATTCAGCAATAAATCCATCGGGTTAGCTAACTCTTGGTTAGAGGTGAACGGAATATAATTAGATTCTTGCTGACTCATTACTTATCCTCACTACTTTTGCTATAAGAACGCCATACACCGTACTCAAAATAAACTAGATTATCTTAATCATAAAAAAAACCGCCTATTCCTGTAAAAAACAACAACAAAATAAGCGGTTTTAGCAAATATTTAAAGCTAAAAATTAATTATTAGCAGCAGCTAATTCTGCTAAACGTTCCTGTTGATCTTGAGAAATACAAGATTGAATCAAGGTTTCAATATCACCTTCTAAAACAGGATTCAAAGTGAAATTCTGTCCCAAACGATGATCAGTCACCCGACTATCTTTATAATTGTAAGTGCGGATTTTTTCTGAACGAGAACCAGTACCAACTTGCGATCGCCTCATCGAAGTTACAGCTTCCTGTTGTTCCCGCAACTTCATTTCATAGAGTTTCGCCCGCAAAATTTGCATCGCCCGTTCCTTGTTCTGTAACTGACTCCGTTCTTCAGTACAGAAAATGCGGATACCAGTCGGTTTGTGCATCAAGTCAACCGCCGTTTCCACCTTGTTCACGTTTTGTCCACCCGCACCACCAGAACGCGCAGTAGTCATTTCAATATCTTTCGGATCAATATGCACCTCTACATCATCCACTTCTGGCATAATAGCCACAGTAGCGGTAGAAGTATGCACCCTACCCCCCGCCTCCGTTGCTGGAACACGCTGCACACGATGAACACCAGCTTCAAACTTCAGCTTACTGTAAACACTATCACCTTGAATTTCCAGAATTACTTCCTTAAAACCGCCCATCTCACCCAGAGACTCGCTGACTAGCTTCACTCTCCAACCTTGAGTATCAGCATAGCGAGAATACATTCTCAGCAGATCACCCGCCCAAATACTCGCTTCATCACCACCAGTCCCAGCGCGAATTTCCAACATGATGTTTTTATCATCATTCGGATCACGAGGTAGCAGCAATATCTTCAACCTGTCTTCCAGATGTTCTATCTTATCTTCTAATTCCTTCACCTCCAAAGCTGCCATTTCTTGCAACTCTGGATCCCCATTAGACTCTTTAAGAATTTGACGCGCCCCAATTAATTCTTCCTGGGCAGTTTTCCAAGTTTCGTAAGTATTAACAACCTCTTCTAAAGAAGAACGAGACTTAGCAATTTTTTGATACTCATCAGGATTTTTCGCCGTATCTGGGTCTGCCAAACGGCGAGTTAATTCATGAAAAGTTTGTTCAACAGATTTTAGTTTCTCCAGTAAATATGATTCTGCCATAACGACTACACAAGCTCCTAAAAAATAACAAGTTGGCTCAAGCATAAAATGACAAGTGACCCCACAACCATGCAGGGTCCTTGTGGTGCGGGCATCATGCCAGCACAAGCTATAGCCAACCAGCTACTTTTTCTTTTTACTGCCTTGTTCGCCAGACATACCATATTTGCGGAGGAAGCGTTCCACACGACCCTCAGCGTCAATAATTTTCTGAGTACCAGTGTAATAGGGATGGTTTCCAGACCAAACATCTACGTGCAATTCCGGTTTTGTAGAACCAACAGTCATCACAACTTGACCGTTACAGTAGACCTTAGCCTCTGGATACCACTGGGGATGAATATCAGGTTTAGCCATTTTTCCTTTTGTGGTGTTTCTCTATCAAAATTATAACTAGGATTAGCGACTGGGGACTGAGGACTGGGGACTGGGTAAAATTTGGTATACCTCCTGCCTCCTGCCTTCTGCCTCCTGTCTCCAGCTTTATCGTTTGGAGTATTGAGGAGCTTTGCGAGCTTTGTGTAAACCGTATTTTTTCCGTTCTTTAGCTCGTGGATCACGAGTTAAATAACCTTCGATTTTCAAAGGTGAACGGTTATCAGGATCTAATTGACACAACGCACGAGCTACACCCAAGCGAATAGAGTCAGCTTGACCGGTTAAACCACCGCCTTCAGCTTTTACTAAAATGTCATATTCGCTTTCTAGTCCCAAGGTTTCTAAGGGTGCTTTGATCGCTCCTAAGTAGTTGGCATTGAATTGGAAGTATAATTCTCCATCTTTGCCGTTAACGGTAAATTTACCTTCACCGGGAACTAAACGTACTTGTGCGACTGCGGACTTACGGCGGCCAGTACCCCAGTACACAGCGCGACCGCTATTAGCTTCTGCTACTGTTGCCATTATTAATTTTCTCCAGGAATTGTGTTAACAATTAGTTCTTTGGGTTTTTGTGCTGCGTGGGGATGGGTAGGACCAGCGTAAACTTTCAACTTTGTGAATAATTGTTTACCCAAGCTGTTTTTAGGTAACATCCCTTTCACAGCGTGTTCTACAATCCGTTCTGGTAAACGTTGTTGTAATTTAGCAAAGGTTTCTGTTTTCATTCCACCAGGACGGCCAGAATGACGACGGTAAACTTTTTGAGTGCGTTTTTTACCGGTAACTGCTACTTTTTCGGCGTTGATCACAACTACGAAATCACCAGTGTCTAAGTGGGGTGTATATTCAGCTTTTCTTTTGCCTCTGAGAACCATAGCAATTTCGCTTGCTAGTCTACCCAGGCGTTTATCGGTGGCATCTACTACATACCACTCGCGCTCAAGTTTTTCTTGAGGAGGAAGGTAAGTTTTACTACTCATTGTTATTTTTCCTTTGTCGGTTTTGAGTGGTCAGTAATCAGCTTTCAGTAATCAGCTTTCAGTAATTAGTGGTTAGTTTTGATCCTTCACTGTCACCTGTCACCTGTCACCTGTCACTTATTTATCCTGACCAAACACTAAATATGGTTGGGTGTCGTACCAAATTTCCTGGGGAAAGGGAAAATCAGGATATCCTACCCTTAACAAGCATAAGCCTTGAGGTGGTGCGGCGTATTTCACTTTTTCCCGGTTTTCTGTTTGCCAGATGTTGGTGAAATCTTCGAGCGATCGCACTCCAGAACCAACTTCTACCAGCATCCCTACTAATAACCGCACCATACCGTATAAAAAACCATTTGCCTGAATTTCAATATGCAGCAATGAACCTTTTCGATAACATTCTGCTGCTTGTACTTCCACCCAGGAATGCGATCGCGCTGATCCTGCACGATGAAAAGCCGCTAAATGATGTTTTCCCAGCAGAGGTTTCAGGGCAGCTTGAATTAAATTTTCGTCCAAGGGAGCATAATAATAATGCCAACTGAAGGAGTTCACAAACAAGTTTGGTAGAGCTTCAGTATAGATTGTGTATCTGTACCGACGATACACTGCATTAAAGCGAGCGTGCCAACGGTCATCTACACCCGCCGAAGCCCTGATTAATATATCTGGAGGTAGGTAACTGTTCAAAACTGTTGCCCACTTGTGTGCGGGTATATAACCTGTAGCATCAAAATGCGCGACTTGAGCAGCTGCATGAACTCCGGCATCAGTTCGCCCTGCGCCGTGAAGTGTCACGTGATACCCCAGAACAGTAGCTATAGCTGTTTCTATCTCTTCTTGGACTGTTCGCTGCGCCTTTTGCCGTTGCCAGCCGTGAAAATTAGTACCTAGATACTGAATGACCAAGGCTACTCGATAAGTTGGTGTTGGCTGGCGGCTTTCTAACATACTGGGTTTGGTAAAAGGCAAGAGGCAAAAGGCAAAAGGCAATAGCTCTATAATGTTTATATCTTCCCTATTCCCTGTTCCCTATTCCCTATTCCCTGTTCCCTTTGACTTTAAACTAATTCAATAATCGCCATTTCTGCATTATCACCGCGACGGGGTACGGTGTGCAGAATGCGAGTATAACCACCTTGACGGTTAGCATACCGAGTAGGTGCTTGCTCAAACAAAGCATGAACTAGGGATTTATCGTAGATATAACCCAAAGCTTCCCGACGTGCTGCCAAAGAACCATCTTTAGCTAGGGTGATCATCTTTTCCGCTTCACTCCGCAATACTTTAGCACGGATTAAAGTTGTGGTAATACGACCATGACGGATAAGCTCAGTGGTGAGCGATCGCAATAAAGCACGACGCTGGTCTGTGGGTTTACCAAGTTTTTTGACTTTACAACGGTGACGCATAATAATGCACTTGAAATTATTACAAAATAAAATTAGTTTGGTTTAGAACCTCTTTCCTGCGGTAAAGTAATGCCTAAACGACGCTGTAAAGCTTCCACTACTTCTTCCGCCGACTTTTGACCAAAGTTTTTGATTTCCAAGAGGTCTTCTTGGGTATAATCCAGCAAATCTGCCACGGAATTAACTTGCGCTCGTTTGAGACAGTTATAAGCACGGACAGACAACTGCAATTCTTCAATGGGAATTTGAGCAGTTGGATCGTCTGGGATATCTGAACCCATATCTGTAGGTTCTAAGGAGATATCTTTTAACGGGTTAAATAAATCTACCAAAATTCCCGCCGCTGAAGATAGTGCTTCTTGAGGTGAAACGCTGCCATTAGTCCAAACTTCTAATAACAGTCGATCTTTAAGAGTACCATCACCACGGGCTTCTTCAACGCTATAATTTACTTTTCGCACCGGCATAAATACCGAGTCAATTTGCAAAAAGTCCAGGGAAGTGGCTTCTTCTCTACCCCGTTCTACAGTACGATAACCTTTACCTCTTTCAATGCGAAATTCCATTTCCAGTTTGCCACCTTCAGCCAAAGTAGCTACATACTGGGTAGGATCAATCACATCTACTTCACTAGGCAAATCAAAATGTGCCGCAGTGACTGTTGCAGGACCATTAACCAATAACCGACCGATCTGGGGTTGAGAAGAATAGCTTTTGAGGATCACTTCCTTCATGCGCATGAGAATTTCCAGCACATCTTCCCTGACACCAGGAACTGTGGCAAACTCATGACTAACCCCAGCTATCCTTACTGCTGTAACTGCCGTCCCTTCTAAATTGGACAACAAAACCCGCCGCAATGCGTTACCTACAGTTGTCCCTTGACCACGTTCTAAGGGTTCGAGGACAAATTTACTGTAATGGCTGCGACTTTCCTCTGTATTAGACTCTACACATTCAATTTGGAACTGCGCCACGGAGTAGCCTCCCTTTCAAGGTGCTGCTATCAGGCAATTAATTTGCCTATCAAATTCACTTTATGCTCTGATCTATGACTGTGGTGGATCAAACTGCCAACATATAAAATTAGTGATAGTTTGGTTTGCCAATTCAATCCGCAGGCATGTTAATATTCTGTTTTTCTGTTTTTTTGAAAGTTGAGCAGCCTTCCCATTGGGAGGGCTGATATGCTTTTTAATCACCAATTGCTTCTGAAGTTTACTTTATATTTCCCAGATTGCCTTGGCGGTGATTTCCCTGAGCATGAACTTTCTGCCTGAGCGTGTTTAACAGTTAATGCTTAGTAAGCATTCAGCTATCAGCGGTCAGCTTCTTAACAGTTACGCCAAAAATTACTATTTGATCATCTACGGATTTCTCAAACTTTCTGACTCCTGTACAGACGTTCCGGTGGAACGTCTCTACTGACTCCTGAATTCTGACAGTGTTTAAACTCGACGGCGCTTAGGTGGACGGCAGCCATTGTGAGGAATAGGGGTAATATCACGGATTAGGGTAATTTCTAATCCTGCTCCTTGCAACGCCCGGATCGCAGTTTCTCGACCGGCTCCAGGTCCACTTACCATCACCTCAATTTGACGCATTCCTTGGTCCATAGCGCGACGGCCTGCACTTTCAGCGGCGGTTTGTGCTGCGAAGGGAGTTCCTTTTTTTGCCCCTTTAAATCCACTTGAACCAGCACTTGCCCAGGAGATGACATCTCCATTTTGATCGGTAATGGTGACAATGCTATTGTTGAAAGTAGACTGAATGTAGGCAATGCCGTTAGGTACGTTCCGTTTCTGCTTTTTGCTCCCGGTTTTTTTAGTTGGTTGTCTTGCCATATTTGTTTGGTGAATTTAAGGTAAAACTTGCTGTCATGAGCAAGCCTAGAAAGTTTATTTATTTACCAGGGGCTTTCTTCTTACCAGCCACTGTTTGTCTTCTGCCGCGTCGGGTTCTGGCGTTGGTGCGGGTTCTTTGTCCTCTGACGGGTAAGCCCATGCGATGACGACGGCCACGATAACAGCCAATATCCACTAGACGCTTGATGCTCATCGCCTCCAAACGGCGTAAGTCACCTTCTACCTGATAATTACTTTCTATTTCGGCTCTCAAAGCCGCTACATCAGCATCACTCAGGTCTTTAACGCGGGTGTCTGGGTTCACACCAGTAGCCGCTAGGATTTCTTGCGACCTTGTTAACCCAATTCCATAAATGTAAGTTAGACCAATCTCTACGCGCTTATCGCGGGGTAGGTCTACTCCCGAAATCCTTGCCACAATGAATGTCTCCCTCTTTTGTTCTTGCTCGCATTTAGCAGATCGTGATAATTAATCACATTCTTGGTTTTTGATGGTGATTTTTTGCTGCACCAAAGCTCTGGTAATCAGAGTTTTATCCTTGACGTTGCTTGTGTTTGGGGTTTTCACAAATCACCATAACGCGACCACGGCGCTTGATCACGTTGCATTTTTCACAGATTTTTTTGACTGAGGCTCTGACTTTCATGCCTGTTCTAATTGACTCCAAATAGTAAATTATAGCATTTCTAGGGAAATTATTTCAGTTAAGCAAATGGGTAAATCCCAAATTGGCTGATTTATGGTAAGATTCTCTACATAGTTTTATTTCTTCCGTAGTCGATAGGTGATTCGGCCTTTTGTCAGGTCGTAGGGAGTTAACTCCACCTTGACCCGATCACCAGGTAAAATTTTGATGTAATTACGGCGAATTTTACCGGAAATGTGTGCTAGAACATTAAAACCATTGTCCAAGTCCACACGAAACATTGCATTGGGCAATGATTCGGTGACAGTCCCTTCCATTTCAATCAAATCTTGTTTAGACAAATTTTTTCCTCAACTCGACAATTTTCTGTTCCGTTGCCACAAATGCAATCGGTAAGAATACACAAATTGCGAAATATATCAACAGTTTATTAATATATCTTAGCTAAAAGGAATTGGGGACTGGGGATTGAGGATTGGGATATTTGCTCCTCTATTTCCCCTGTTCATCCCCTAAACAGCTATGACCTTTTTTAATTCGGCGGTAACTTCTTCTTGGGACTGATTACCGTTAACAGTTAAAAGTTTATGGCGATCGCCATAATATTTAATGAGTGGTGCAGTATCTCGGCGATAAACATCCAGACGATGACGAATTACATCTTCAGCATCATCTTTACGTCCTCGTCCCAACAACCGATCTATAACAATGTCATCGGGTGCATCCAGGTTAACCACCTTTTCCTCGTCCTTCTCCATTTTTGCCAACAGTTCTCCCAAGAAAATTGCTTGGGCAACTGTGCGAGGAAAGCCATCAAGAATCCAACCATGTTCTGCATCTGGTTTTTGGAGTCGTTCCTCAACCATATCTTCTACAAGTTTGTCAGGAACTAAATCACCCTTATCCATGTATTCTTGGGCTTTTTTCCCCAAATCTGTTTGGTCTGTAATGGCTTGGCGTAAAATGTCCCCAGTGGAAATATGAGGAATATTTAAAAAATCAGCCAAGGCTTTAGCCTGAGTTCCTTTACCCGCACCCGGTGGTCCCAAGAAGATTAATCGCGTCACTATTGTTTCACCATTCCTTCATAGCGTTGAGAGATAACGTAGGTCTGAATTTGCCTTGCCGTATCAATTGCCACGCCCACTAAAATTAATAAAGAGGTAGCACCCAACCCTCTAAAAGTTGGCACGTTTAAAGTGCTTTCTACAGCCGTGGGAATAATAGCCACTAAGCCCAAAAAGAGTGCGCCTAAAAAAGTCAATCTGTTACTGACACGCTCAATATACTCACTGGTAGCCTTACCGGGACGAATACCGGGAATACTAGAACCCATTTTCTTCAAGTTTTGCGCCACATCTACAGGGTTGAGAATCAACGAAGAATAGAAGTAGCTAAAGAAGATAATGGAAACCATGTACACCAAAGCGTAAACCCAAGAACCAGAACCACTGGGACTTAGATAAGTATTAACGATATTTGCCAATTCAGCATTTTTAGTGAAATTGGCTATTAGCAGTGGCAAACTGAGAATAGCAGCGGCAAAAATAATTGGCATCACACCACCTTGGTTGAGGCGCAGAGGTAGAAAACTCCTCTGTTCTGCCAAAACTCGCCGACCTACCTGACGACGTGCAGAAATAATGGGAATGCGCCGCATTCCTTCCTGCACGAACACAATACCGATAATGGTAGCTATAAAAACCAGTACGAGGACAATCACACGACCGACTATTTCCCGGCCGCCAACTTGTACCAAGTCAATGGTATCGCCTAAAGATTTAGGTAAAGAAGCAACAATGTTGACAAAAATCAACAAAGATGCACCATTGCCAATACCTCTTTCTGTGATCAGTTCCGATGCCCACATGACAAACATTGAACCAGCAGTGAGAGCGATCGCCGTTTCTGCCACAAAAACTGGTCCAGGATTAACGGCAAATTGTTGTAAGAACAATGCTGAAAAAGCCGTACTTTGAACAACTGCCCAACCAACAGTCACATAGCGGGTAATTTGCGATATTTTCCGCCGTCCTGCCTCCCCTTCATTTTTCTGTAAGTTTTCTAAAGAAGGTATGGCGGCAGTCAGCAATTGGATGATAATAGACGCATTGATAAAGGGCAAAATCCCCAGAGCAAATACCCCCAGTGTAGAGAGTCCCCGTCCCGAAAATATATCCAATAAACCGAAAATGGAATTATTGCCGGATATAGCTTCTGCAAATCTCTCCCGATTAATTCCTGGAACTGGTAAAAAGATGCCCAGGCGAACCAAAATTAAAATACCGACTGTGACCAGCAGCCTTCCTCTCAGTCCAGCTGCTTGCGCCATCTGCATAAAAGTTTCTTGAGCCGTTGGGGCTTTGTCTCGACTGATCATAGAGTGCTACCTTTATAGTTAACCAGGCGCTGGAAGCGAGTTGACTAGCTGGGAGTGCTGTTTCCTGGCTCAGTCTAAGACTTCACAACTTCCGCCAGCTGCCTCAATTTTGCTACGAGCTTGGCCTGTGAAAGCTGCCGCTTGCACCTTGAGCGGAATGCCCAATTCCCCATTACCCAAGATTTTCAAGGGTCCTTTAACAGATGTAAGAATCCCAGCTTCCTTCAAAGAAGCCAAAGTTACTTCTGAATTAGCAGGTAGGGAGGCCAACTTCTCTACATTTATCGTAGTGTAAACTTTACGATTAACGACGGGAAACCCCTTGAGTTTAGGTATCCGACGGTACAACGGCTGTTGACCACCTTCAAAACCTGGTCTAGTGCTACTACCGGAGCGAGATTTTTGACCCCGCATACCTAGACCTGCACTAGCACCTTGACCGGCAGAAATACCTCTACCTACACGCTTACGGCGTTTTTTTGAGCCTTTTTGGGGCTTAACATCGTTGAGTCTCATTTTGATTTGGGATTTTAGATTTGGGATTGATAATCTCGTTGTGCTTATGGATTTTATATGAAAAATCCAATCTCAAAGCGTTACTAAATATAGAGATTCTCTACAGCAATACCCCTATCTTCAGCGACTTCCGCGAATGTCCGCAGTGTAGATAGAGCATTAACAGCGGCTCTAGCATTATTCAGAGGATTACTAGAGCCTAATTGTTTAGCGAGAACATTACGTACTCCTGCCAACTCTAATACAGTCCGTACTGCACCCCCGGCGATTACACCTGTACCGGGTGCGGCTGGACGCATGATAACTTTAGCACCACCGCCGATACCATCAATAGGATGAGGAATAGAGTTAGATTTGGTGATAGGAATTTCAATCAGATGTTTTTTGCCATCTGCCACACCTTTTTTAACTGCCCCGATCACATCAGAAGCTTTACCCACTCCTACACCAACTTGCCCGCGTTCGTTACCAACGATGACAATTGCCCGGAAGCTAAGTTTTTTACCACCTTTAACCACTTTACTAACACGACGGATTTGAATTACCCGTTCTTGCCAGTTGGTTTCTTCTTTTTTTGCTTTACTTGCTTTACGACGACCCGTTGCCATAATTCATGCTCTCTCAACGTTAGCTGTCATTGGTCATTAGTCAATTGCCAGTTGCCAGTTTTCAGTTTTCAGTTATTACTGTTACCTGTTCCCTGTTCCCTGACAGATGACTTTAGAAATCTAAACCTGCTTCGCGTGCTGCTTCAGCTAGTGCTTTGATGCGACCATGATAGAGGTTACCACCGCGATCAAAAACGACTTTGGTAATACCTTTTTCTAAGGAACGCACTGCTATCAACTTACCAACTTGCGCTGAGGCATCACAGTTAGCACCAGAAGCTAAGTTAGATTTCAACTCTGGTTCTACAGTTGATGCTGCGACAATGGTTTGATGTTGTGTATCATCAATGACTTGAGCATAAATATGCTCATTAGACCGGAATACAGCTAACCGTGGGCGTTCTTGGGAACCGCTAACTTTACCACGCACGCGCCGATGACGACGCTGTTTTGATTCTCTGCGAGTGAGTTTCATATTTACTTCTTACCTTTACCACCAGTCTTACCAGCTTTGCGTCTGACCACTTCACCGGCGTAGCGAATACCTTTACCTTTGTAGGGTTCAGGTGGACGGACAGCACGAATTTTAGCTGCTGTGTTACCTACCACTTCTTTGTCATAGCCACTGACGATGACATTGGTGTTATTTTCTACAGCAAACTGAATTCCGTCTGGTGGTTCAATTTGTACCTGATGGCTATAACCGATATTCAATACAAGGTTACGGCCTTGAACTTGGGCGCGATAACCAACCCCTTGAATTTCCAAGCGCCGTTGAAAACCTTGGGATACTCCTTCAACCATGTTGGCAACCAGGGTACGGCTTAGACCGTGCATTTGTCTGGAAGTACGGGTTTCATCCCGACGAGTTACCAACAAAGTTTCGCCTTCCTGAGAAACTATGACATTGGCGGGTAGATCACGGGAAAGTTCTCCCTTTGGACCTTTTACCACTACCTTTGTGCCATCTATCGCCACTTGTACTTTGGCGGGAACAGTAATTGGACGTTTACCAATACGAGACATGACTTAATTTTGTCCTTTGTCAGTTATGAGTTGTGAGTACGAGAATGAGTCGTGGTTAATAACCCTGAAAAAATTCTGAACTCCTGAACTCCTGATAGCGAAGCGTGGCGTTAGCCATACTCCTGATCTTCTTGATTACCAAACGTAGCAAAGCACTTCACCACCCAAGTTCTGACGACGCGCTTCACGGTCGGTCATAATCCCACTGGATGTAGAAATAATGGCAATACCGATGCCACCTAGCACTCTTGGTAATTCTTTTCTGTTGGAGTAAACCCGCAAACCAGGTTTACTTACACGCTTCAGTGCTGTAATTAAGGGTTGGCGATTTTTACCTTTGTATTTCAGGGAAATTACTAAGTTACGCTTGACCCCTTCTCCGGCTTCTGAAACTTCAGAAATAAAGCCTTCTTGTTGTAGTACCTTGGCAATACTACGAGTCATTTTTGTCGCTGGCACTTGTGTTGTTTGATGCCTTGCCAGGTTAGCATTGCGGATGCGCGTCAGCATATCTGCAATTGTGTCGTTAGCCGCCATCGTTCCCTCTTTAGATGAACTTATTGATCGCGAAAGGGCATTCCCATTTCTTTAAGTAAGGCACGACCCTCTTCGTCGTTTTTCGCTGTGGTAATGATAGAGATATCTAAACCACGGATTTGATCGATGCTGTCGTACTCGACTTCTGGAAAAATTAGCTGTTCTCGTACACCTAGAGTATAGTTACCTCGCCCATCAAAGCTTTTGGGGCTAACACCACGAAAGTCGCGGATTCTAGGTAATGCGAGGCTGATCAGACGGTCGAGAAAGGCATACATCCGTTCGCCTCTGAGAGTCACCATGATGCCAACAGGCATACCTTGACGAATTTTGAAGCCAGCAATCGCCTTTTTTGCTCTTGTCACTACTGGTTTTTGACCAGTAATCAGGGCAATTTCGTTTAAAGATGCTTCTAATGCTTTAGCATTTTGAGCAGCTTCACCCAAACCCCGGTTAACAGTGATTTTCACCACTTTAGGTACTTGATGTACGTTAGTGTACTGAAACTGTTGGGTTAGTTTGGGGACAATTGTCTCTTGATATACAGTTTTGAGTCTAGTTGTCGCCATAGTTATTTGTCCTGATTATCCCTGGGCTTGGTCAGGGAATTTTAGATTTTGGATTTTAGATTTTGGATTGAATATCTTTAAATCTACTCAAATCTAAAATCTCAACCTGGTTACAGGCTTATTTATCTAAAATCTCACCTGTTTTTTTCAACATTCTCACTTTCTTCCCTTCAGCGGTGAAAGTGTAGCAGACACGACTAGCGACGTTTTGCTTGGTGGAGTAGAGCATCACATTGGAACTATGAACAGGATACTCTTGGTTAACAATCTGACCAGACTCACCTTCTTGCTGAGGTTTAACGTGCTTGGTCTTAATGTTGACACCTTTAACAATAACTTTGCTGTCTTGGGGTAGTGCTTTAATCACTTCTCCCACTTTGCCTTTATCTTTACCGGCTATCACTTGTACAGTGTCGCCGGTTTTGACGTGCATTTTATGAAACACTTTAGGTTTTGGCTTTGCCATTACAGCACCTCCGGCGCGAGAGAAACTATTTTGGTAAAGTTTTTATCGCGTAATTCCCGTGCCACTGGTCCAAACACCCGTGTACCTCTGGGATTGCCATCTTTGTTGATGATGACTGCGGCATTATCATCAAAACGAATGCTCATACCACTGTCACGATTAATACTTTTCTTGGTGCGAACAATTACTGCTTCCACAACATCAGACTTTTTAACAGCCATGTTGGGGTTAGACTCTTTCACAACAGCGATAATTTTATCGCCTACGCCACCATAGCGACGATTACCTGCGCCTAATACGCGGATGCACATGAGTTTTTTGGCACCGCTATTATCTGCGACATTCAGATAAGTTTGGGGTTGAATCACAACTTAGTCTCCCGGTTAGAGTTGTTAATTTTATAACAACCATTTATGTTGTAGCTTTAGCGTTAAGGATTTCTGTAACTTGCCAACGCTTAGTTTTGCTCAGGGGTCGAGTTTCCTGAATCCGCACGCGATCGCCCACTTTGCAGTTATTATCTTCATCGTGAGCCTTATAGCGCCGGGTTTGAACTACGATTTTGCCGTACTTGGGGTGAGGAGCTCGGTTTTCTACAGCGACAACCACGGTTTTTTGCATTTTATCGCTCACTACCAAGCCAACTCGTTCTTTGACTGCCATAATCTCCTACTTTGCTTCTTGAGTCGATTGACTTGCTGCCCGTTTCCGTTCTCCCTCTACTGTCAACAGTTGAGCTAGGCGATGGCGGGCGTGTCTAAACTGGTGAGGTTTTTCTAGCTGTCTGGTGGCTTTTTGCAAGCGTAATTGAAATAGTTGTTTCTTAACAGCGACTATTTCCTCAGCTAGTTTTTCATCACTTAATTCTCTAGCTTCTGAAATCTTGGGAAGAGCCATAACCTATTCTTGCTCCTGTGGTTGAGAGCGCACAATAAACTTAGTTTTGATGGGCAACTTATAAGCCGCCAATCTCATAGCTTCACGAGCTATTTCTTCGGATACACCAGCGATTTCAAACAAAATCCGACCTGGTTTAACTACAGCTACCCAAAATTCGGGATTACCTTTACCGGAACCCATCCGGGTTTCTGCAGGACGCATGGTAACGGGTTTATCTGGGAAAATGCGAATCCAGATTTTACCACCCCGGCGAATGTAACGAGTCATTGCCCGACGAGAAGCTTCGATTTGCCGGGAAGTAATCCAACATGGCTCTTGGGCTTGCAGAGCAAAATCCCCAAAGTTCAGGGTACTGCCACGGTGTGCTAGACCCTCCATGCGTCCGCGTTGTTGTTTGCGGAATTTCGTTCTTTTAGGACTTAACATGGTTTGCTAATTGGTAATTGGTAATCGGTAGTCGGTGATTGGTAATCGGTAATTGGTAATCGGTAATTGGCTTTTTACTGTCACCTGTCACCTCTCACCTGTCACCTATTACGCTTCATTTGAACGGTCTTCAAATTGTTGGCGACGGCGTTTTTGGTCACGACGACGGGGTTCGCGCTCCCTTCCTGATGGTTGTGGTGCTTCTTCTTGTCCAGGGATAATCTCGCCCTTGAATACCCAAACCTTGATACCCAAAATTCCGTAAATTGTTTGGGCTGTGCAGTAGGAATAATCAATGTCAGCACGCAGTGTATGTAAAGGTACTCTACCTTCACGAGTCCACTCTGTCCGGGCAATTTCCGCACCATTGAGGCGACCACCCACTTGAACTTTAATTCCTTGTACTCCGGCTCTTTGGGCGCGTTGAATCGCTTGGCGCACTACCCGACGGAAGGAAACACGGCGTTCTAATTGTTGAGCGATGTATTCGGCAATTAAATAAGCATCAGCATCAACTTTTTGCACTTCCACAACGTTAATGCGAATTTGCCGTTGACCACCTAACAAGTCTTGCAGTCCGGTACGCAGTGATTCTATACCTTGTCCACCCCGACCTACTACCACACCTGGTCTAGCTGTCCGTAACTCTAAGTCGATTTGGTCAGCTTTGCGCTCAATACGTATTTCGGAAATACCAGCGTTATTTTGAGCGGTTCTTCCCAGTTTTTTTTCTATGTATTGACGGAGTTTGTGGTCTTCTTGCAGCAGTGCTGGATAACGGTCAGGAACTGCGAACCAACGGGATTGATGTTCTTGTGTAATACCCAGACGAAAACCGACTGGATGAATTTTCTGTCCCACAAATGCTTCCTCTAAAATTTCTTACTGTACGCAATTAGTTGTGGCTGTATGAGTGCTTATTTGGCTGCTTATTTAGCAGCAGTAGCACCTGCACCGACAGCAACAGTAATATGACAGGTCGGTTTGCGGATTTGATAAGCTCTTCCTTGCGCTCTGGGTTGGAACCGTTTTAAAACTGGACCTTGGTCAGCATAAGCTTGAGTAATTACCAATTCTGCCCGATCTAAACCTGCATTGTGTTCAGCATTAGCGGCCGCACTTCTTAACACCTTTAATACTGGTTCACAGGCGCGGTAGGGCATAAATTCCAGGATGATTAGTGCTTCCCGATATGAACGCCCCCGGATTTGATCCAGTACACGACGCACTTTGTAGGGAGAAATGCGGATATAACGAGCGATCGCTTTAACTTCTGTAGTATCAGTTGCCATAATTTTCTCTGTTTTGGTCAGTGGGAATAGGAGTTCAGGAGTATGGCTTACGCCACGCTTCGCTATCAGGAGTTCAGAATTCCACGCATCAATTATTCTTTAACTTCCGCATTTTCTCTGTCACCTGTCACCTGTCACCTGTCACCTTTTACCAATGACTATCTCCCCGATTTTTTATCACTCTTACCATGACCTCTGTAGGTGCGGGTTGGAGCAAATTCTCCCAACTTATGTCCTACCATTTGTTCGTTCACAAATACGGGAACGTGCTGTTTACCATTGTGTACAGCGATGGTATGACCCACCATAACGGGTATGATTGTTGAAGCTCTCGACCAAGTTTTGATGACTTGCTTTTCGTTTTTCTCGTTCAGCTTTTCGATTTTGCTGAGTAAGTGATCAGCAACGAAAGGACCTTTTTTTAAAGAACGACCCATAGTTCAATTTTGGATTTTTGATTTTGCGGAAAGTCGGAGCGGCGGTTTCCGCCGATCAGAACTTTTCAAGACAGATTTTGGATTGATAATTTCGGATTTTGGATGATTCAAGCTACTTGTCAAGACTTCTGTTATTTTCATAATTTTGCAGATGCCCACAAGTTAACTGAATCTAAAATCCAAAATTTAAAATCTAAAATTCTAAGACTGACGACCGCCACGACCCCGTTTAGAGGACTTACGGCGACGACGGACAATTAATTTAGTGCTGGCTTTTTTGCGCTTGCGGGTCTTAGCACCTAAAGCTGGTTTACCCCAAGGTGTCACAGGACCTGATCTACCGATGGGCGCTCTACCTTCACCACCACCATGTGGGTGGTCTACTGGGTTCATGACGCTACCTCTAACCTTAGGACGGCGACCTTTCCAGCGATTCCGTCCGGCTTTACCAGCACTCAGGTTTCTCGCGTCGGTGTTGCCTACTTGTCCGATGGTGGCGTAACATTCTTTACGTATCATGCGAACTTCACCAGAAGGTAATTTCAATGTCACATAGTTACCTTCTTTAGCCACAACTTGGGCTGTTGCACCAGCAGCACGGACAATTTGACCGCCTTTACCTGCTGTCAGTTCTACGTTGTGAACGTTAGTACCCAAGGGAATGTTAGACAGAGGCAGGGCATTACCATCTTCAAAAGGTGCTTCAGGTCCAGCAATAATTTTTGCGCCTACTTTCAAGCCATTGGGATGTAATATATATCGCTTTTCGCCATCTTCGTACTGAACTAAGGCGATTCGCGCATTCCGGTTAGGATCATATTCAATTGCTGTAACTGTAGCTGCTATATTCCGTTTATCTCTCTTAAAGTCGATAATCCGGTATAGTTTCTTGTGTCCGCCTCCCCGACGACGGCTGGTTATCCGCCCTTGATTATTCCGACCTTTGGCACGATGTACTGATTCAGTTAGTGATTTTTCTGGCTCAGTTTTGGTGATTTCCGCAAAGTCGGAGATTGTAACTTGGCGAGTACTGGGGGTATAAGGGCGATAAGAACGAGTACCCATAAACGATTTGCTTTGCTAATTGGTAATTGGTGATTGGTGATTGGTGATTGGTGATTGGTGATTGGTAATCAATACCTTTCTCAATTCCTGATCCGCCATTCGCCAATTTTTAAACATCTGGGAAGAGAACTTGTCTGATTTTGTCTTCGTCCCCAGCGGCGACGGTAACAATCGCTTTTTTGTACTGAGGCTTGAAGCCGATAAATTTACCTACACGGCGTTTTTTACGTGGTGGTAAGGTGGTGTTAACCTTAACAACTTTGACTGCAAATAAGTCTTCAATTGCCGCTTTAATCTGTGTCTTGGTTGATTTAGGAGTTACTTCAAATGTGTATTTGTTTTGCTCCATGAGGATGGTCGCTTTCTCGGTGAGAATAGGACGACGCACCAAGTCTGGTAGGTTGCGGGGGTCAAAGTTAGGCACTGTAGACCTCCTGAATTTTTGTTAAAGCTGAGGATGTAACTACAATTTTGTCGGCGTGCAGTAAATCAAATACATTTAACTGATCAGCTGCAATTACTTTTAAATTTTCTACATTGCGGGCTGATAAATTCACGTTTTCTGCGATCTCAGACAAAATTAACAAGGTTTTTTGCTCTGGGACTGCTCCCCAACGGGCTAATGCTGCTACCAATTCTTTGGTCTTGGGGCGTTGTAGTTCGTTGCTAAATTCTTCTACAACTATTAAATCTTCTGCACGACTAACAAAGGCTGTCCTCAGTGCTAAACGTCTTTCTTTACGGTTGAGTTTGATGTTGAAATCTCTGGGTTTAGGTCCAAAGATCACACCACCACCACGCCATAATGGTGAACGAATAGAACCTGCACGGGCGCGACCGGTGCCTTTTTGTCTCCAAGGTTTGCGTCCTCCACCTCGTACTTCTGAACGGGTTTTGGTGCTGACTGTACCTTGGCGAGAATTAGTCATTTGTCTGACGAGGGCGCGGTGTACTATGTGCGCCGCTGTTTCTTCTTTGGCAACTCGCAACTCGAAGCTGGTCTGACCAACTTCTTCGCCTTGCCAATTTTTAACTACACTCTCAACCATGTTTGTATCCTTTGTTAGTGGTCAGTTGTCAGTTAATGCTGACAGCTAATCAACTAAAACTATTTATTACCAACTTTGTTTGTGGGTACTACGTTCACTAAGCCGCCTGGTTTGCCAGGAATCGCGCCTTTAACCAGGATCAGGTTGCGTTCTGCATCTACTTTGACTACGGTCAGTTTGCGAATTGTAACGCGAGTTCCGCCTAGTCTGCCTGCCATCCGTTTTCCAGGATAAACACGACCAGGGGTTGTACCTGCACCGATAGAACCGGGCGCTCTATGGTTTTTGGAACCGTGTGACATGGGTCCGCGTCCGAAGTTGTTACGCTTCTGGTTGCCGGCAAAACCACGACCGATACTTGTACCGATTACGTCTACAATTTGACCTTCACTAAAAATATCTGCTTTAATTTCTTGTCCTAAAGCATATTCACTGGCTGTATCAGTACGATACTCGTTCAAATGCCGCAATGCTGGGGCAGATGATTTTGCCAAGTGTCCTAGTTTCGGTTGATTCAATGCCTTGGGTTTAACTTCGCCATAGCCAACTTGAATGGCGGAGTAACCGTCGGTCTGTTGTGTTTTAACTTGTGTGACAGTGCATGGACCTGCTTTGATTACGGTGACAGGAATGGCTACTCCTGCTTCATCAAAGATTTGGGTCATGCCCAGCTTGGTGCCGAGAATACCTACAGACACAGTAACTGGTTCTCCTTATCTAGTTGCTGACCTGGAAATCGGATTTCTAAGAGACAAGTTTCTTAACGTCATTGTGAAGATTCTATCTCCGCAAATTTGGACTGGCATTTGACAGTGCAAATTCTTGATGACGCAACAAACTGTTTGTCTACTGTTAGGTGAATCCGTCTATTGTTTCACTTTCTTGTCCACCAGAACAGTGATAATTACCTTTTTTATGGGAAGGTATTATTTCTGGTATCAATGCAAGACGCTATTGCTTTGCGTTTTTGTGCAGCAATGCTTTCGTCTAAGCCATTGCTCTGGCACTCTCCGTTGGTAGTAGGACTTAAATGGATGTTTCCATTCAGTATCCATTTCCTGAAAACTGCTGTTCAGGCTCTACTGCTTTTAATACCTTAAACTATTGTTTGAGGATTTGCCTTGTTTTAGGGGCTGCGGGAGTGAACTCGGACTGAAGCTTGGTTTTGGCTGTGGGTTATGAGCCTCTAGCTTCTTGTTTTGACCTAAATGCTTTTCTAGTTTACCAGTCTCTTGCTCTTTTCTACCAGATATTGCTGGAAGATTGTTTTTCAGTCATCAATCACTGATGCTGTTTTTGCTTGAGGTTGCTAATTTAGAAAGTTACCTGATTTTACAGTTTGGTCACAATCTAACAATATAATATATTAAGTTGTGTTTGTCCAGTGGTTTATGGGGAAGATTTTTTTTTGAGAGGGGTTGATGCTGGATGTTGATAAAATTCTATAACTTAACTTAACTTAATCTACCATCCAAAGGTAAATAATAGAAATATCTAAGTGAAATAAGACGAAAATCTATGGCACTAATTACCACTGGCAGGGGTTTCATCCGGGATTTGGAGAAATTTGGCTCTTTAGGTGTATTTGTTCCGTTGGAGGGAGGCCACGAAGGTCGCTATCGCCGTCGTTTACGCGCTGCGGGCTATGTTAACCTCCATATTACAGCTAGAGGTTTGGGAGATGTGGCGGCCTATTTGATGGGAGTTCATGGTGTGAGACCTCCCCATCTAGGTAAAAAAAGCACTGGTAGCGGTGCAGCAGTGGGTGATGTGTATTATCTACCACCTTTGATTGGTTCTCATTTGGAACAACTACCTCCTAAGTCTAAGGGTTTATTGCTGTGGATTATTGAGGGCAATATTCTTTCTGATCAGGAAGTGGAATATTTAGCGAACTTGCCGAAATTAGAACCACGGGTGAAAGTGGTAATTGAACGGGGTGGCGATCGCTATTTCCGTTGGACTTCACTGGAAAAAACTCTGTTAGCTAGTTAGTTAATGGTCAGTGGTCAGTTGTTTTTTGGCTGACTGCTGACTCTAAATACACTTCTAGGAGTTCAGTGAGCGTAGTCGAACTGGTGAAACAGGAAGAAAAAGCCAACTTTTGTTAGCATTAGTTAGCTTTTTTGTATCGGAGATAAGAAACCACTCCCTCCTCAAAATTGGCGTGAAGGTGATCAAGCAAAAATGAGACGTAAATCAACTGTTAGGTCAGCTACTACTACTAAACCCTCTATTTTCCAATCTCCTATCTTTAATTTCACCACTATTGCCGTTTTGGGAGGGGTGTTGATTTTAGGTATTGGGATTGGTATTGCATTTAGTTCTACAACTACTTTAACTCCATCCAATGTGGCTTCCCGTGAATTTATTGATACTAAAGCACCAAACCCGGAAATTTGTGTGCAATATGGGGCTAGTGCGATGGTGATGGATGCGAGATTATTTGTCACTCTGAACCCCTTTAATGTCTATGTTGCCCAGCCTAGTATTCGTCCTGGATGTGTAATCCGTCAAAATAACTGGGCTATTTTAGAAAATAAAAGACTTGTGACTTCTGATCAGGTGAGAGAGTGTAAAAATCGCCTGAATACTTTTGGCTTTACTGGTGACTTGGATAGTGAGAAGCCAGATATTAGGTGTATATATCAAAACGAATCTGCTCAGAATTTCTTCTTATCTCAACCGGGTGCTGTTGCACCAACGCAGGAAACAGAAAGATTTTAGGAGAAGGAGTTCAAGGAGTCAGGAGGCAGAATAATTTTAGATTTTAGATTTTAGATTGAAGTTGACAAAAACAATCCAAAATCCAAAATCCAAAATCTTTTCATTGTATCCCCAGTCACCAGTCACCAGTCACCAGTTAGTGGTTGGTATGGGTTGGCCAAATTCGATAATAGGAACGCTAAAATTTTGATTTGAATAATTCTGTGAATTAGGAATATTTGCAGAAGAATTAGGAATTGTAATCATATTGGTGTTTTCTGAAGAGTTGGCAGAATTGGCGGGGATGATGGTTAAGTTGGATAATCGAGAGGGGTTTTGAGAATTTAGGGGTGGTGCTGTAACTAAAGGTTGTTGGTTGGTGGGTAAGTTGGTGGTTGGTGGTGGGAGAGTCATTAAAGATGATGGAGATGGTTGATTGCTGTTAGTGGTGTTATGATGGGAGAATATAGGTCGTAATACCCAGCGCGTGGGGTTTTTTGGGAAAGCGGGTTGCAGTTTTACTTTGCTGACATCGACAAAAGTTCCTGGTTTTAAGTCAATGACTAGGCGGGTGATGTGTGGGCTAAATTGGGAAACGCGAATTTTCTGGATTGTTCCAGAATAGCTTTTTTGGGTGTTGACATTGCCTAATTGTGTGTTAGGCAAATCTACAACTAGACGGGGGGGTTGATCCAGGTAGAAATACTCTGGTTTTGTATTTGCGGAAAGGGTAATTTCTAGCTGTTGGGATTTGGGGTTAAGTTGCCATTTGTTGAGTGTTACTTTTGGTTTTGGTAAATTGGCAATTGCCAGATTAATGCAAGTATTTAGGGTTATTGTTGTAGATAATAACAATAAGCTGATCTTCAAAAGATTGGATGGTAAAACTTGCCTGGTTTTGAGTAGACTTTTCATATTTTAGATGTTGTTGATGATTGGTGATTACGAATTACGTTGGCGCAGCGTGCCGGAGGCACTATTACGAATTACGAATTATGTATTGTTTCTTGGTAGCTAGTTTCTAGTAGTAGGGAACTCAGATGAGAGGTAACTTGACTATAACGACGGGTGATAAGTAGGGAAGAACGACATTGAATAGCAAGTTCATCTGTGTATCTTCCTAAAGTTTGTCTTTCAATACCCCAAGCGCGACTAGTACCAGCAATGGTTAAGTCAATATTTTCTGAGGCTGCAAGTACGGCTGACATGGGTTCTGGATCGCTGATGGTTTTGATTTCTATGCGATCGCGTACATTGGCTGGTAGTTGGGAAATCATTCCGTTTAATTCATAACTTAATTCATCTTGGGTTTGATTTGCTGTTAAGACTTGTAAAATCTGCAACATACAGGTATCACGGTTGATGAGTAGTCGCAGGGCAAGGATCAGGGCTAAGTCATCATGGATATTTGCAGAGTAGGGAACTAGCAAATTTTCCAGGCGATCGCCGCCTCTATCTATGAATACTGCTACATCTACTGGTGCGGTGCTGAGAATTTGTCCAACTCTACCACCTAAGCGATTATTACTAAAGGCTGGACGATGCCATCCTACCAGTATTAAGTCAGGCTGTTCTATTTGGGCTATTTGGGCTGTTTCTCTAGCGACATTGCTAGATATGCGAACGATAGGATGGATATAAGAGCGAATGATTGGCGGTTCTAGAGTATCAATTAATTCTTCTAGTTGGTGACGACGCTCGGTAATTAAGCGGTTAGCTTCTGTGGGTGTATTTTCAAAACCGTAGTCTTCCTCTAATTCGATTAAACTGAGAGGATTGATCACAGCAGGTTGTCGATAGTTGAGGGCGATCGCTACTGCTAATTGCACTAAACCTTTCTGGGTGCTGGGGTTGGCTACAGGTACTAAAATCCGATATGGAGTAACAAAAGATTCTATTGTTTCTATTGTTTCTATTGTTTCTATTATTTCTGTGTTTGTATTTGTCTCTTGTTTTGGTTCTGGTTCAACAACATCTAATTTAATTAACTGTTTGGGATAAGTCCATTCTAATAATGGTGATGTCATAAATGTTGTTACCAAAGCCATCACTACCAACATGGTAAATAGCAAAGGTGATATTACTCCTAATTCCAAACCAATATTTAAAACAATTAATTCTGTTAAACCGCGAGTATTCATTAACCAACCCAGGGCTGATGCTTCGCGGTTATTAATGCCACTGAGACGGGCTGCAAAATAAGTACCAAAATACTTTCCTGCTATGGCTACTCCTAAAACTAATGCACATAGTAACCATAATTGTGGACTGTTGAGTAAACCGATTTGTGTTCTTAAACCACTATAGGCAAAAAACACAGGGAGAAGAAAAATTAAGACGAAATCTTCAGTTTTTACAGCTAATTCTCTGACTAATTCGGCATTTTTGGGCATGACTGCACCTAATAAAAATGCGCCGAAAATCAGGTGAATACCAATAAATTCAGTCATGAGAGCAGATGCAACTACTCCCATATAAATTAACGCTAGAAGAAGTTGGCTTAACTTTCCTGTGCGGCGATAATGGGTAAGAAGATGTTTGAGAAACCACCGCCCTATGGTGAACATAAAACCAATGTAGATGAGGCTTTCAAAAATGGTGAGGATAGCGTTTTGATTGATGCTACCATTACGAGCGACTGCGATCGCTATTGCTAAAATACACCACGCTGTTACATCATCAACGGCGGCGCAAGTTAAAGCTAATGTTCCTAATTTTGTCCCTTGTAAATTATTTTCGGTGATAATTCTGGCCAATACAGGAAAAGCTGTGATTGACATTGCTGCACCTAAAAATAAAGCGAAGGCGTTAAAAGATACACTAGCATTAGAAATGAGTGGATACAACAGCAAAGATAAAACCGCAGCTAGGGAAAACGGCACAATTATGCTGATATTGGAAATAATAATCGCTGATTTTAAATTACCGCTGAGATATTTAGGATTTAGCTCTAAACCTATCAAAAACATGAAAAATATTAGTCCTACCTGAGATAAAACATTCAGGAAAGGTAAGGTTTCTGGAGGAAACAGTGTAGCTGCTGCATGGGGAGCAATGAAACCAAATAATGATGGTCCCAACATGATACCAGCGACAATTTCACCGATGACTAATGGTTGTTTAATTGATTTAAATGCCAATCCTAGTAACCTTGACATTCCAATTACAATTAACACCTCAACCAGAACGAGAATAACTGTGTGCATAGTTTCCTCTTGATTCTTCGGGTTCCCTAAGATGATTCTTTAAAGGATGGCAAAATGTCAACCTTGTTAGACACAATACAGGTGTATTCTATTAATTTTGATGTAAATTATTGTTAAGTAACAAAAAGCTGTCAGGAGTCAGGAGATTGGCTTCGCCACGCTTCGCGAACAAGGAGTCAGAAGTCAGTAATGAGCTATCAGTAATTAATAATTAATAATTAATAATTAATAATTAATAATTAATAATTAGTAATCAGCTAATAGCAAGAATTGAAAAGTTTTAATTTCGTGAAGTTTTAATTTCCTAAAGTTTTAATTGCGTGCATTTTATCTGCATCTGTTTCTTTTCATTCTTTGTATTTAAATATTTCAGGTACTGACGGAAATCGACGGAAACCGACGGAAACCGACGGCTAAATGCTGACAAAAAATCAATTCTTTCTCCTGACTCCTGATAGCGAAGCGTGGCGAAGTCATACTCCTGAACTCCTGACTCCTAAATTCTTGTAAATATGTCGTTAAATTTTGTTAAGATTGAGTATGGCGTTAGCTTTACCCTTATATCCCCTATCTGAGAGATATTTCATGTTGCGACTGGAACACATTAGTAAAATTTACCCTACAGGCGAAGTTTTAAAGGATATCAACTGGGAAGTTAAACCAGGTGATCGCATTGGTTTGGTTGGTGTTAACGGTGCGGGAAAGTCTACCCAACTGAAAATTATCTCTAGGGAAATAGAACCCACTGCGGGGGAAATTATCCGCCCTGCTAGTTTACACATAGCATACCTGAACCAAGAATTTGAAGTTGATCCGACGCGGACAGTTAATGAAGAATTTTGGACAGTTTTCAAGGAAGCTAACGCAGTTCAGTTAGCTTTGCACGAAGTACAACGGGAAATGGAAACCGCCACCCTAGAGGAATTAGATAAACTGATTAATAAGTTAGATAAATTACAGCGTCAGTTTGAAGCCTTGGATGGTTATGGTTTAGATGCTCGCATTGGTAAGATTTTACCGGAAATGGGCTTTCAAGTAGAAGATGGCGATCGCCTAGTGAGTGCTTTTTCTGGTGGTTGGCAAATGCGGATGAGTTTGGGTAAAATTCTCCTACAAGAACCAGATTTATTACTACTAGACGAACCGACAAACCATTTAGATTTAGAAACTATTGAATGGTTAGAAAATTACCTGAAAAAGTTACTGACACCAATGGTCATAGTTTCCCATGATCGGGAATTTTTGGATCGTCTTTGTACACAAATTGTCGAAACTGAAAGAGGAGTTTCTAGCACTTACCTGGGTAATTATTCATCATATCTGCAACAAAAAGCAGAAAATGAATCTGCACAATTGAGCGCCTTTGAACGCCAACAAAAGGAATTAGAAAAACAACAAGCATTTGTAGATAGATTCCGCGCTAGTGCAACTCGTAGTACCCAAGCAAAAAGCCGAGAAAAGCAACTAGAAAAAATTGAAAGAATTGAAGCACCAACCGCAGGAGTTAGAACCTTACATTTTCGCTTTCCCCCCGCACCTCGTAGCGGTAGAGAAGTAGTAGAAATTAAGGATTTAACCCATACTTATGGTGATAAAATTTTGTTTTTAGGTGCTAATTTGTTGATTGAAAGAGGTGATAGAATCGCCTTTTTAGGTCCCAATGGTGCTGGAAAATCTACACTTTTGAAAATGATTATGGGTGTAGAACCATACACAGAAGGAACTGTGAAACTAGGAGATCATAATGTTATCCCTGGTTATTTTGAACAAAACCAAGCGGAAGCATTAGATTTAAATAAAACTGTCATGGAAACCATACATGATGAAGTTCCCGACTGGAAAAATGAAGAAGTCCGCACTTTGTTAGGAAGATTTCTATTTGCTGGTGATACAGTATTTAAACAAGTGGGTGCGTTAAGTGGAGGAGAAAAAGCTAGGTTAGCATTAGCGAAAATGCTGTTAACACCTGCTAATTTAATCATTTTAGATGAACCTACCAACCATTTGGATATTCCCGCTAAGGAAATGTTGGAGGAAGCATTACAAAATTATGATGGTACTGCCATTGTAGTATCTCACGACCGTTATTTTATCTCCCAAGTTGCAAATAAAATTGTGGAAATTCGGGACGGAGAATTTCGGGTTTATTTGGGAGATTACCATTATTATTTGCGGAAGATTGAGGAAGAAAAGGAACAAGCAAAGTTAGCTGCAATAGAAGCGGAAAAAGCAGCGAAGAAAGCAGCAAAATCAGCAAAATCCGCAGCGAAGAAGAAGTAGATTTGTTTTTAAAAACAAGTAAATAACTAATATTTAGCAATCCTCAACTATCAATAAGTTGGGGATTTTTTTGTCAGAATCAGGATGTCCAGGATTTGAGGATTAAGAGGATTGTTATTGATTACTTTTCTGGTGTTATCAGGATTTGAAGATAAGAAAAAATCTCACGCAAAGACGCAAAGGAAAACCAGAAATTTAAAAATCATATCCTGTAAATCCTTTAATCCTGGTTATCCTGATTCTGACAAAATAAATCACACTGCAAAAAATATAACACCCCTAATTACGTAATACTGTAAAGCAGAAATAAAATAACTTATGTAAATTTTTATTGAACATGGTATGATGATAGTATAATAAATTAATGTATCTTAATTTTAATGGATCAGCATCAGAATTTAGAAAATAGTAATTGATTAATTGACCTGTACTATTAAAAATGGTAAAATTTCAATAATTTAATCCTCAAATTTTAATTGTAAACATCTATATATCATTGTGAAAGCAGGAGGCGAATATTATGTTATTAACAAACATTGATCAAGAATCCGTGATTAAGAGAGTTGAGAAAGTGGTATCTATTTTAATGGAAGAGAATCCCATATTTAAAGAGGATCTTGATTATGGTGCAATAGTAAATGATTTAGTGGGAATTTTTAGAAAAACCTTATCTTTTGATGAGTTTAATCATATCTCAGATGCAAGTTTAAAAAAACGTTGTGATGGTATTATGGCTGTGAGAATTTTGGCGAAAATTGGTGAAGATTTTACACCCGAGCAAATGACAATTTTTGAAGACGCAATTAAACGAAAATAGAGAATATTATAAAAATATAAAAAACATGAATTATTTATTAGATACTAATATTGTTTCTTTAGCCCTCAAACAAAATTCTCTAATTTTAGAAAAGATTGAATTAGCTCAAGCTAAAGAAGACAATATATTTATTAGTTGTATTACCTATTTTGAAATTAGAAGAGGTTTTTTAGCGTTTGATGCTCCTAAACAAAGAGCCAGATTTAACATATTCTGTCAAAAATATCCGATAATTTTTCTAGATGATTTAGCGATTTTAGAAAAAGCTGCGGAAATTCATGCGAATTTAAGATTAAAAGGTTTACCGATTCAAAGTGAAGATGTTTTAATTGCGGCTACAGCGATAATTAAAGGTTTAATCGTGGTTTCTAATGATAGTGATTTAGCAAGAGTTGAAGGTTTAAGTTTAGAAAATTGGTTACAGGGATAACAGTCAAACTCCTGACTCCTGACTCCTGTACGGGCGTTCGCGAAGCGTGCTGGAAGCATCAGCATTCGGAAAATAGCCTTCTCATAAAATTGATAATTGGTCGCCCGAATGCTTCGCCCCTACGACTCCTAACTTCTGCCTCTTGACTTCTAACAGCTATAACTCCTGCAAATACTATCTTTTCCAACTTCTTTCTTCAACTAGCGGTTAGTAGTGGTATCATTCGGTTATTACAAAAAGTAAAGGGCAATTTTACTATGACCAAAGCACCTGTTGCTCCTGTGGTGCTAGTCATTTTAGATGGATGGGGCTACTGTGAGGACAAGCGAGGAAACGCGATCGCTGCCGCTAAAACTCCCATTATGGACAGTTTGTGGGCGGCCTACCCCCACACCCTCATTCGCACTTCAGGAAAAGCCGTAGGGTTGCCAGAAGGTCAAATGGGCAACTCGGAAGTTGGTCATTTGAATATTGGCGCTGGGCGTGTCGTCCCCCAAGAACTGGTACGCATCTCCGATGCGGTTGAAGACGGTTCTCTGTCCGCTAACCCAGCACTTGTAAACATTTGCCAGGAAGTGAAATCACGAAATGGCAAGTTACACTTGATTGGGCTTTGTTCTGACGGTGGGGTACATTCCCACATTACCCATCTCTTTGGGTTACTGGACTTAGCCAAATCACAGCAAATTGCTGATGTATGTATTCACGCTATCATGGACGGGCGTGATACTCTTCCCGCAGATGGAATAAAAGCCATCGCACAACTGCAAGATTATATAGACCGCGTGGAAATAGGGCAGATAGCCACTATTAGCGGTCGTTATTATGCGATGGACCGCGATCGCCGTTGGGATCGAGTCCAACGAGCTTATGATGTAATGACGCAAGAAGGCGCTGGCAACGGAAAAACAGCGTTAGAAGTCTTGCAAGCCTCTTATGCTGAAGGCGTAACCGACGAGTTTATTGTTCCCATCAGAATTACTCCTGGCGCAGTTGCACCTGGCGATGGGGTGATCTTTTTCAATTTCCGTCCCGACCGCGCCAGAGAATTAACTCAAGCTTTTGTTAGTGTTGATTTTCAGGGTTTTGAGAGACAGCAAATTACACCTCTGTCTTTTCTGACATTTACCCAATATGACCCAGAGTTAACTGTCTCTGTGGCCTTTACTCCCCAGAACTTGACGAATATTCTGGGTGAAGTGATTGCAAATCATGGTCTAAAACAGTTCCGCACGGCAGAAACGGAAAAATACGCTCATGTCACCTATTTCTTTAATGGGGGACTAGAGGACCCATACAAGGGAGAAGATCGGGAACTGGTCAGCAGTCCAATGGTAGCCACCTACGATACAGAACCCGCAATGTCCGCCCAGGCGGTGACAGATGTGGCGATCGCTGCCATTGAAAAGGGTATTTACTCTTTAGTAGTGATGAACTACGCTAACCCCGACATGGTAGGCCACACAGGAAAAATAGAAGCTACAGTCACAGCGATTGAAACCGTTGACCGATGTTTAGGCAGACTTATAGAAAGTGTCGGCAAAGTTGGCGGTACAATGCTAATTACAGCCGATCACGGTAACGCTGAGTATATGGCAGATGAGGATGGTAATCCTTGGACGGCACATACAACTAACCCCGTTCCCTTCATTTTGGTAGAAGGGGAAAAAGTGAAAATACCCGGATATGGTGCAAATGTTGACTTGCGACATGATGGTAAGTTAGCTGATATTGCACCCACTATTTTGGATATTTTACAAATTCCTCAACCAGAAGAAATGACTGGTAAATCTCTACTAAGAGCCGCAGAATATGATTTACAACTTTCTCGTACTCCTGTACAAGTAGGGTTGTAATCTATTTCTCTTCTTTGACAGTTAACTTTTCACAGTTAACTGTTTTTTAGAGGTAATGGGTAGTGGGTAATGGGTAATGGGTAATGGGTAATTGGTAATATTATCCCAGTCACCAGTCACCAGTCACCAGTCACCAATCATCAAATTTTTAATTAACCGTGTTACGTTAAATAATATTCAAGATCATCTTTGGGAATTTTTAATTACGTATGTCGATTACTAACATTGTGCAAGGAATTTGGGCGTTTTCTGCCTTAGGTTTAATTGTCCTGGTTTTACTACATAGCCCTAAAGGTGATGGTATCGGTGCTATTGGTGGCCAAGCTCAACTCTTTAGCAGTACCAAAAGCGCAGAAAATACATTAAATCGTGTCACCTGGGCGTTAGTAGTAATTTTTCTCGGTTTAACAGTGGTTTTAAGTGCTAACTGGCTACCTAAATAAGTAAAACCTAGATAAGTAAAAATGGGAAAAATATCCCAAAAATCAATATCCAAAACCCAAAATAGAAATCATCATTTTTTTGGGTGGAAATTATTAACAGTTCTGACTTTATTCATAATTTCAGGACTGTTAGTTATTTTGACGAATTTTCATACTCAAGCCAAAGAACCTAACCCCCAACCCCGTTCCCTAGCAGGGAAGGAGACTATAATTTCCCCTTTCCTTGTAGCAGAGAGGTTAGGGGAAAAATCAATACAAAAACCCCATCCTTTACCACTAAGTTTAGAAAAATGGCAAGATCAAAATAATAGTGGTGATTATTTTGAGCAAATTCAACCTACAAAATATGGTTATTTAATTTGGTCACATTTCCCGATTAAAGTAAATATTGAAACTCCTACAAATATCAATCAACAACAAGCGCAAACATGGGTAAATCAAGTTTCACAAGCTATTAAAGAGTGGAATAATTTTTTACCTTTAGAATTAGTAGAAAATTCAGAAATTACTGATATTAAAGCTGATATTAAAATTATGCGTCAACGTCCACCTTTACAAATAAACCCCATTAGTAAAATTCCCCGTGCGCGTTCTGCATTAGCGACATACGAGTTATATAATCAAAATAATTTTTTATTACACCGTTTTACTATTTTATTAAGTCCCACTCAAACAGGGGAACATTTGCAAGCAGCAGCACGTCATGAAATGGGACACGCTTTAGGAATTTGGGGTCATAGTCCCGTAGAAACTGACGCACTTTATTTTTCTCAAGTTCGTAACCCTGTATCTATTTCTAGCAGAGATGTGAATACTTTAAAGAAGATTTATCAACAGTCTACAAGTTTGGGGTGGTCAAGTGTGAAAAAGTAATATAGTAGGAGTCAGTGGTTCGACTTACTTCGACTGCGCTCAGTACAAGTCGCTCACCAACCGGAGTCAGAAGTCAGGAGTATATGCCTATTTTAGTAAGACTTTCATGATAAATTGATGTCTTAACTACCCTGTGTTGGGCTATAAGTTAATATTTGTGAAATATGGAAGATTTATAACTTCTGATAGATGTATAAAATTTAAAGTTGCAAATTTAAAGTTGCAAATTACAACAATGAATGAAACTGATTTAGCTTTTACCCCAGCTTTAGAGTTAGCACAATTAATTCGTCGTCGGGAAGTTTCACCTCTCGAATTGACAGAACTATATTTAGATAGAATTTCTCGCTTCAATCCCCAATTAGGAAGTTATTTTACTGTCACAGCAGATTTAGCTATTGCTGACGCTAAAGCAAAAACAGAATTACTCACAACCGCTTCAGAATTACCGCCATTTTTTGGTGTTCCCATTTCTATTAAAGATTTAAACGCCGTAGCTGGTGTTACTTGCACTTACGGAAATCCAGCTTTCGTTAAAAATATCTCTAACTATGATGATGGCGTAGTGAGCAAGATTAAACAAGCCGGTTTTACAATTTTGGGAAAAACTGCCACGTCTGAATTAGGTTCTTATCCTTACAGTGAACCTACAGGTTTTCCCCCAGCTAGAAACCCTTGGAATTTAGAATATACTCCTGGGGGTTCTAGTGGTGGTGCTGCGGCCTCTGTGACAGCAGGATTATGTGCGATCGCTCAAGGTTCAGATGGTGGTGGTTCAATTAGAGGACCTGCGGCTTGTTGTGGTGTAGTGGGAATTAAACCAGCAAGGGGAAGAGTCACACAAGCACCGGTAGGCGATCGTATGGGAGGAATTGCTGTTCATGGTCCCATAGCTAGAACTGTATCAGATGCAGCAGCCATGTTAGATGTGATTTCTGGATATATTACCGGAGATCCTTACTGGTTGACAAATCCAGAACCTTCATTTTTAGCAGCAACCCAAGTAAAAACCCAGAAGTTAAAAATAGCTTTTAGTACCAGTATTACTCCCTTGGGAGATGCTGACACAAACTGCAAACAAGGAGTATTAAAAACAGTTAAATTATTAGCAGAAATGGGACATGAAATAGCAGAAAAATGTCCTGATATGAGTGGTTTAGTAGCACCATTTCAAATAGTATGGCAATCTGGAGTAGCAGCAGCAGGAATACCCCTAGAAGCACTGCAACCATTGAATCAATTTTTATTATCTAGAACCGGTTCTGCGGGTGAATATTTGCAAGCTTTAGCACAAATGCAGATAGTTTCCCGGCAAATTGTCGCCTTTTTTGATAATATTGATGTGTTAGTATTACCGGTTTATTTGCACTCACCCATTAAAGTTGGTGAATGGCAAAATTTAACCCCAGAAGAGACATTTCAAAATATTATCAAATGGGTTGCACCTTGTCCAGTAGCAAACGCAACAGGATTACCTGCAATAGCGATTCCTGTAGGTTTTGATAGTAATGGTTTACCCCTGAGTGTGCAATTAATAGGTAAACCTGCGGACGAGTCTACTATTATTAGTTTAGCAGCACAATTAGAAACCGCTAATCCTTGGATTCAACATCGTCCAAATCTCTGAGTTAGTGTTAATAAGATGGTAATGTTGTCTGAATCAGGATATCCAGGATTTCAGGATTTACAGGATGGTCAGCAAAAATCAATCAAGTTTTTCCTAAAATTCTGTAAATTTTTAATTTTGACAGCAATTACGAATTACGAATTACGAATTACGAATTATTCTGTCTTTTATCAACAACCAAAACTAAACAAAGTGCAGCAACCGCTTTTTCCCATTCCTGACGAACTTTGACATCTTCCACACCATCAAATAAACTAACTAAACGAGGAACAGCTTCTTCTAAAGCTGCTGGTGGAACTGGATGATGTAACTCAACGAGGTGATTTAAACTTTCTTGATGATGGAGAAAATTAATTACCCATTTTGTTGTATGATCTGGACTATCAGGAACACGCTTAACCCCTAATTCGTTTTTTAACCAATGATAGAAAAGCGGTAAATTTTCAGCTAAAACTTGTCCTGCTGTGGGTAAAGTTTCACGCAGTAATTGAATATCTAAACTGTCTAATTCTTGTTTTAGTGCTTCTGATTTCAGTACCTCATCTAAAGGTGTAGAAAGTATTGCTTCTATTTCTGATTGAGAAAAATCTAAATGCTGAGTAAAGGTAGAAATTGCTGTTGACATTTTCCAAACCTCCCAAAATGATTAATTAAGATCTGCTGACCTTTCAGAAAGTGTGAGCAGAAATGATAAATTAGATTCAGCCTGTAACGCATGAGGGGCATTAGCAGGCATAAAAATAAAAACTCCGGGTTCGAGTAGAATTTCTTCTCCTGATAAAGTTAATAAACCTCTACCTTCCAAAACATTGACAGTAGCATTGCGTGTAGAGGTATGTTCAGAAATTTCCGTATTAGCTGCTAGACAAAAGAGAGTATATTGACAAACTGTATCTTTTGCCAGCACCTTGCTTAAAACTCCCTCACGGGGATATTCAATGTGTTCCTGTAATCGAGTGACAGTAGGATTCATATCAATAGCGTTGAACCTATCAATACCATTTAATAAATGCTAACAAAATGAAGTTGGAAATTTTCCACTTAACCACCCAAAAGAGCCTCAACTATGGCAATCTGAGAAACATAACCCCTTGCAATCTGATATTTTAGCTACAGAAAATCTACCTGTTGAGGCTATGCAAACCCTACCACCCCTTGAAACTAACAACATTACATCCAGTCAACCCGTCTTTGACACCACCATCAAACGCCGCAAAACTCGTCCTGTCAAGGTAGGAGATGTCACCATTGGCGGAGGCTACCCTGTGGTGGTACAGTCAATGATTAACGAAGATACCCTCGATATTGATGGTTCTGTAGCAGCTATTCGTCGTCTTCATGAAATTGGCTGCGAAATTGTCCGCGTTACAGTTCCTAGTATGGCTCATGCCAAAGCCTTAGCAGAAATTAAACAGAAATTAAAGCAAACTTACCGTGATGTTCCCATTGTTGCCGACGTGCATCACAATGGCATGAAAATTGCCCTGGAAGTAGCTAAACATATCGAAAAAGTACGTATCAATCCAGGGTTGTATGTATTTGAAAAACCCAACACCAACCGCACCGAATACACAAAAGCCGAATTTGACGAAATTGGCGAGAAAATCCGTGAAACCTTAGAACCCTTGGTAGTTTCCCTAAGAGATCAAGGTAAAGCTTTGCGGATAGGAGTGAATCATGGTTCGTTAGCAGAAAGAATGCTATTTACCTACGGTGACACTCCCGAAGGAATGGTAGAATCTGCCTTAGAATTTATCCGCATTTGTGAATCTTTGGATTTTCGCAACATCGTTATTTCCATGAAAGCTTCACGAGTTCCCGTCATGGTAGCAGCCTATAGGTTAATGGCCAAACGCATGGATGATTTAGGCATGGATTATCCTTTACATCTGGGAGTAACCGAAGCCGGAGATGGGGAATATGGCAGAATTAAATCTACTGCGGGAATAGCTACATTATTAGCCGATGGTATTGGTGATACAATTCGCGCATCTTTGACAGAAGCACCAGAAAAAGAAATTCCCGTTTGTTACAGCATTCTGCAAGCTTTAGGTTTGCGGAAAACAATGGTTGAGTATGTCGCTTGTCCTTCTTGCGGAAGAACTTTATTTAACTTAGAAGAAGTGTTACACAAAGTCCGGGAAGCAACCAAACACCTAACAGGTTTAGATATTGCCGTCATGGGTTGTATTGTCAACGGACCAGGAGAAATGGCCGATGCTGACTATGGTTATGTAGGTAAAAATCCTGGTTTTATTTCTTTATACCGTGGCAGAGAAGAAATCAAAAAAGTTCCAGAAGATCAAGGTGTAGAGGAATTGATCAATTTAATTAAAGCTGATGGACGTTGGGTAGATCCTTAATTTGGGGAATGGGGAGTCGGGAGTCGTAGGGGCGAAGCATTCGGAAAATAACCTTTTCATAAAATTGAGAATTGGTAGCCCGAATGCTTCGCCCGTAGAGGAGTCGGGAGAGAAATATTTTTCCCCTATCACCCATCACCCATCACCAATCACCAATCACCAAATCCTGTGTTAGATTGGGCATACTGACAATAGATTTTCCCTCTGACATAGATGTCATTATGGTGATTACAAAAAGTAGACTTGTTTTAGGTGCTACAGCAGTGACGCTTTCTACAATTGCTGTTACTAGTCTTGGTATTAATTCCCGTGGTCAGGCTTTGTTTAAAGCAAGTCCCAAGGAATTGGTAGACGAAGTTTGGCAAATTGTTTACCGTCAATATGTAGACGGGACTTTTAATCAAGTAGATTGGCAAGCTGTTCGTAAAGAATATTTAAGCAAGTCCTACAGTAATCAGCAGGAAGCTTATACATCCATCCGGGAGATGCTGAAAAAGCTAGAAGACCCTTATACCCGGTTTATGGATCCAGAGGAATTTAAGAGTATGCAGGTTGATACCTCTGGAGAATTAACAGGTATTGGTATCACTATCAGTCAGGATGAAAAAACAAAGGAATTAGTTGTAATTTCCCCTATTGAAGATACACCAGCTTTTAAAGTAGGAATTTTAGCTAAAGATGTCATCTTAGAAATTGATGGCAAAAGCACTAAAGGCATGGATACTAACCAAG
The DNA here is from genome assembly GCF_014696195.1 of Sphaerospermopsis sp. FACHB-1094. Lineage (NCBI taxonomy): Bacteria > Bacillati > Cyanobacteriota > Cyanophyceae > Nostocales > Aphanizomenonaceae > Sphaerospermopsis > Sphaerospermopsis sp. FACHB-1094. Next base: position 41,956 of record NZ_JACJPT010000030.1, read on the forward strand.
CTGTATCTTTAATTCGCGGTGAAGCGGGAACTCAGGTCAGACTGAAAATTCTCCGAAATGGTCAGCAAAAAATATTTGACATCACCAGGGCGCGAATCGAAATTCATCCGGTTAAGTTTGCTGAAAAACCAAGTCCAGCAGGTAATATTGGCTACATTCGACTGAATCAATTCAGTGCTAATGCTGGCAAAGAAATGAGAGATGCCATTAATAAGTTAGAAGCTAAAAACGTCACTGGTTACGTTTTGGATCTGCGTGGTAATCCTGGTGGTTTATTATTTTCCAGTATAGAAATCTCCCGGATGTGGTTAGATAAAGGTACGATTGTTTCCACTATTGATCGTCAAGGTGAGCAAGAACGGGAAATAGCCAGAGGACGTGCTTTAACTAATAAACCTTTAGTAGTTTTGGTGGATAAGGGTTCTGCTAGTGCTAGTGAAATCCTGTCCGGTGCTTTGCAGGATAATAAACGGGCGACGATAGTGGGTACACAAACTTTTGGTAAGGGTTTGGTACAATCTGTGCGTCCGTTGGAAGATGGTTCTGGTTTAGCGGTGACTATTGCTAAATATCATACTCCTAGCGGTAAAGATATTAACAAGCACGGTATTGACCCTGATATCAAAGTAGATTTAACTGATGCCCAAAGACAAGAGTTGTGGTTAAACGAACGTGATAAACTGGCTACTTTAGAAGATCCCCAATTTGCTAAAGCTTTGGAAATTTTAGGTAAACAAGCTGCTCAAAATACTACAACAACTAATAAGAATTAAATTGTCAGGAGTCAGGAGTCAGTAGGGGTTTAGCAGTGCTAAACCCCTACAGGAGTCAGGGGGAAAAGTGGGCAGTTTTTGATGGTTGTAACGTCTATTCCTGGGATTTTCTTCCCCTTTTTATCCCTGAATCCCTTGATTCAGTTTTGTATTTATATGCTTAATGGCACGCTGCGCGTTAGCGAAGCTTTAGCTTTAGCGATACTGCATCCCCTACTTATTTTGTTATTTATATCCCACATTCCGCAGATAAAATCCAATTCTGAATAATTATCACGAAAGATTCAGGGTTGTACAAACTTTACTCCAAAAATATTCTCAATAAATGAGATAAATTCCTAATAAACATTTTATAGTTCCTTTGAACTAAAATCCTGAAAACCCTTACCAAACAATGTTTTTGGAGATAATTATTTTTTTATTCTCCGCTTATGCGGAATGTGAGTTATATAGTAAAACCAGTTGCCAAAAATACGACAACTATGTTAATCTACTTAGAGTATATTTAAACATATTATGATTACTTTATATTCTTAATTCCTGCAAATGCAAATAATCCTATTTGCCGTAACTGTGGGTCACAAATACTACTGCAAAATCGCTATCGGGTACTTAAACAACTAGGTCAAGGTGGTTTTGGTAACACTTTTGAAATTGACGACGGTGGAAAAACCAAAGTTTTAAAAGTGCTGACTGAGAATAACCCTAAAGCGGTGGAACTGTTTCAACAAGAAGCTAAGGTTTTGAGTCAGTTAAATAGTGCAGGTATTCCCAAAGTCCAAGCAGATGGTTATTTTACGGTTTTACCTAAAAATAGTTCTGTACCATTGCACTGTTTAGTAATGGAGAAAATTGAAGGGGTAAATTTAGAGCAATGGATGGAAATTCGCAATTATCAACCTATTACTGAAACTCAAGCTATCCATTGGTTGAAACAAATTGTAGAAATTCTGGCTTTAGTACACGCTCAAAAATATTTTCATCGTGATATTAAACCTCAGAATATCATGCTGCGACCTAGTGGGCAACTGGTTTTAATTGATTTTGGTGCAGTGCGACAAATCACCACCACAATTTTAGCGGGAAACTCCCATACTAGAATTATTTCCCAAGGTTATTCACCACCAGAACAACAAAACGGTTATTCTGTACAACAGTCTGATTTTTTTGCTTTGGGACGGACTTTTATATTTTTGATCACAGGTAAAGAACCCCAGGATAAAGCTATTTATGATCCTCTGACTAATGAGTTACATTGGCGAAAATATGCAGTTAATATTTCTCCTCTTTTAGCAGATTTAATTGATAATTTAATTGCTCCTACTGCAAATCAGCGTCCTGAAAATACGAGAGTTATTTTACAGAGATTAAAGAAAATTGAAAAGGCTTTAAATCAACCGCAAATTTTTGTAAATACCACGAATATTCAATCTAAAAATAGTTCTTTACCCACTATTTCTGTTAGTCCAGGTAAATCAGTACAAACGACTGGTAAACCAAGTCAGAAAAATCGCAAAAAGTGGAAATGGTTGATTGGTTTAGGTGTAGGATATTTTGCTATTGCTGCATTGAATCAACCTAATAATAAAAACATAGTTGAAACTGAAGAAAAAATACCCGTTATTAGTCCTAGTATTTCTAATTCATCACCAGTTATCCAAATTAATGAATCTACACCAAAGGCTAAACCCCAAATTCAACCAAGTTCGGTAAATGTAGTTTCATCTGAAGATGTGGAAGTTGAAAAAGCGAGAAGGGAAGAAATAGAAAAACAAAAACGTCAAGCTGTTTTAAAAGCTGAACAGGAGAGACAAGCAGCTATAGAAAAACAACGTCAATTACAAGCAGCAGCTAAAGCTGAAGAAGAGAGAAAAGCGGCTATTAGAAAAGAAAAATCCGCTAAATTAGCACAGAAAAAACAAGAAGCTGAGAAACGAAAAAGAGAACTTGAGTCCGCTATTTTGGCACAACATAAAAAACAAGTTGCACTGCGAGAAAAACAACGACGACAAGCAGAAATACAAGCTGAAAACACTAAAAAATCTTTGCGAATAAAACCACAAAAAACTATTGTGGAAGTTCCAAAGAAACCACAATTAGTACCTAAACCACAAAAAGCGAGGAAAAAACAAGAAAATACACCACGTTCAAATGATTATGTAATTAATGCCACTAAACCTTGGGAAAATACACATCCCATTCCTAAAGCTTCCGATGAATTAGAACAGGTAATCAAAGAGGGAAATCAATGATGAAATTCACAGTTAAAGGTTTAATTGCTTTATTTGTAACTAGCTCGGCTTTGTTTTTAACGCCAATGAAAAGTGATGCTCAGGTTAATATGAAATCACTGGCTGAGGTGGCTAAAAGTTGTCAGAAAGATGTTCCTTCTAAAGAATACTATCAACAAATGCTGTTGAATATTGATAAGTGGGATAACAGTGATTTAGAAGAGTGCATCAAATCTCGATATCATTACTCCTTGATTTTGGATAAATTTCCTGAACTCGCTTCAACAGGAGAAATACTACCAGGATATCCTGGTTCTGTAGCTGTTGGAAAACTAGCAAGCACCTTCAGTTATTCTAGTTACGAGTGGCAGTTGTTAGACTGTATTATTGCTAACAATATCTCTGCTAAGGAATGCGGCGAGATCAAAAACAAGATTTCCCAAGGCGAAAAATATAGGTCTTCTTGGGGTTTAATATCATACTACCTACCATACGTTTGCCCTTCTTGTGTTGTAGCTCATGACGAAGTATCAGGTTTACAAGATGTAATTTTAAAATCTTTTATCGAATGGTTTCTTAAACTTGATAAACCACAAAGAAGAGAAGTGATTTCTCTTTTAGGGGATGAAAACGAATCTCAAAAATTGAGGAACTCACTATCTTATGAATCTCAAAAAGCAGTAGAAGAATATCGGGAAACACGCGCAAGAGTTCAGCAGCAAGAACAGGAGCGACGTAAACAAGAATTACTTGGCAATTAGGTTTTTGTAATTTAGTAGGTTGGGTTGACGCAAGGAAACCCAACAATAATCAATAACACCGTAACGTAGAATTAATGATAATAGGTTACAACATACGACACATCAGATAGAATCATGACCTCAGATGCAGAATATAAAGCAAGAATTACCAGCTATAACTGGGATGATTTAATTAAATTATGGTCAGAAATTAAAGCAAAAAAGACCTCAAACTTTTGGGATGCAGGTAAAGCATTAGAATATCTGGTATTACGTGCATTTCAACTTGATGGTGCAGAAGTAGCTTGGCCTTACATCGTCAAAATTCAAGATAAAATAGTAGAACAAATTGACGGAGTAATCTATACAGATAGCCTAGCCTGTTTGATAGAATGTAAAGATACAAGTGACGAGGTTAATATTGAACCTATAGCTAAACTAAGAAATCAATTGCTACGAAGACCAGCATCAGCTATTGGTAGTGTGTTTAGTCGCAGTGGATTTACAGAAGCAACAGTAACATTAACTGGGTTTATTTCTCCGCAAACTATTCTACTATGGGGAGGAGAAGAAATTGAATATTCACTCACAAATAAATGTATATGTAAATTCCTAGTCAAAAAATATCGTGTTTGTGTTCAAAAATGTATACCTAATTACGACATTACAACGGAGATTTTCTCATGACACTAGCATACATCCTGACAGAAAGTGATAAAGATATAGAAATTTTACAGAAATTGCTACCAAAAAATTTAATTCAAGATATTAAATTTATAGCAGGTGCAAGTTCTTACAGAGCGCGTTCTTTAGCTAGTTCACTACTTGCGACTCAAAAAATACCTGTTTTTCTTATTATAGATGCAGATACAAATAACCCATCTCAAGTATTTGAAAAGAAAGATTTAATTAATTATATGTTAAGTCAAGCATCTTCTGGTATTCCTTTTCAAATCTCCCTTGCTATTCCTGAAATAGAAATTATATTTCTCCAAAATAAACCATTAATTGAAAAAATCGCCCAACGTGAATTTAATGATTTAGAATGGCAACTTGCCCAAAGTAAACCCAAGGAATTTTTAGAGACAGTATTAGGAGCAGAAAAGCCAATTAACGAGATAATATTTAGCAACATAAATGATGAAGAAATTAAAATATTACAACAACATCCATTAATTCAAGAAATAATCACTTTCTTGTCATCACTTACTAAATCTTCCGTAGCAATAAATTAATTATTCTCATGTATGATGGTAATAAACATCCTGTAAATCCTCAAATCCTGGATATTATCTCGACTTACTTCGACTGCGCCCTTCGACACCGCTCAGGACAGGCTCAGTACAGGTCGCTCGATAACCACCTGATTCAGAGAAATTATGACTCGTAGAAAAATATTATCAGAAAATCAATCCTACACATTCCAATCTTACTTTGAAATGAGCTATGAAGCTGATGAAATATTAGCAGAATTAGGTTACTCTTTACTCAGAAGACATATTGATTTACCTAAAAGTAATCATCCTTTAGAAAGATTAGAAGAGTTAAAACAAAGAATTGAAGAATCTTTAACTCTAGTCAGTTTAAGTAGCGAAACAGCGCGACGAGAAACTTTAGTAGCACCTACATTATTAGAAGTTGCTCGTTATTGTCAATGTCAAGTAAGAATCGAATATCCATTATCTGTGAATAATTGGTTAAAAGGTAATTTAGATTATTTCCTAAAACGAAATCCCGGTTTATTAGTAGTTGAGGCAAAAAATGATGATTTAACACGAGGTTTTACTCAGTTAGCTGTAGAATTAATTGCTATTTCTGAAGTTGAAGAAGGTGATATTTTTTATGGATGTGTAACTATTGGGGATGCTTGGCGTTTTGGTAGGTTAGATAAAACAAATCAGCAAATTTTTCAAGATATCTCACTATATCGTATTCCTGATGATTTAGAAGATTTAATGAGAATTTTGTTAGGAATTTTAGAATAGTATGATTACAATATTTTAGTAGTAGGTTGGGTTGACGCAAGGAAACTCAACATTAATTTCAAAAATCAAAATTTCCGCAATAGTAAAGAGTAAACCCCTTGACACCACCTGAAAACCCTGTTATGCTGGTTTTGATGAGGAAGAACTATCTTCTGTGCATAAGCAATTACAAGTATTTTCAAATAAGTAAGGGCGAAGCATTCGGAAAGAAAATCAATGGTTTCAGGGATAACTTATCCCCCGAATGCTGCGCCTCTGCGTCTCTGCGTGAGAAAAAAATAGGGGCAGTTTCCACAACCACCCCCAAAACAACTTGTAACTTAACAACTACTCAGCACTAGCTAAAGTGGGAGCAGAAAAGATTTGAGAATATAAACTTGTAGGTTGTTGACGAGCGATCACAGGCAACACTTGACGGGCATGAGCCGCAACTTCTACAGTTTTTACATCGTATGTTTCTGTTACTAACTTAGGATAGAAACCAATACCGATGATAGGCAGTAACAAACAAGCAGTGATGAACAACTCACGGGGTTTCACATCAGCAACTACAGTATCTAAATGTAACTCTTCACTTTGCTTACCGTAGAACACCTGACGCAACATAGAAAGTAAATAGATAGGTGTTAAAATCACACCCACTGCTGATAAGAAAATAACTACAACCTTGAAACTAGAACTATAAACGTCGCTAGTACCAATACCCAAGAACACCATTAACTCACCCACAAAACCACTCATACCGGGTAAAGCTAAAGAAGCCATTGCACCAGCAGTAAAAAGAGCGAAGGTTCTCGGCATTACCTTAGCAATACCACCCATTTGGTTCATCATTAAAGTATGGGTGCGTTCATAAGTAACACCAGACAAGAAGAATAAACTAGCAGCAATTAAACCATGAGAAACCATCTGTAACACTGCACCACTAATACCAATTTCGGTATAAGATGCAATGCCTATTAACACAAAACCCATGTGGGCAATAGAAGAGTAAGCTAAACGGCGTTTGAGGTTAGTTTGGGCAAAAGCACAACAAGCACCGTAAACAATATTGACTACACCTAAAATTGCTAAAACTGGAGCAAAAACAGCGTGGGCATCACCTAACATTTCCATGTTAAAGCGAATTAGGGCATAACCACCCATTTTTAATAACACACCAGCTAAAATCATAGAACCAGGTGCAGACGCTTCACCGTGGGCATCAGGCAACCAGGTATGAAAGGGGAAAATAGGTAATTTTACACCGTAAGCAATTAAGAAACCTGCATAGAGAGCTAATTCTAACAGTTGGGGATATTCTTTAAGTCCCAATTCTGTCATGTTAAAGGTGAAGTTATCACCGTAAAACGCCATTGTTAAACCAGCTACGAGAATAAATATAGATGCGGCTGCTGTGTAGAGAATAAATTTAGTAGCTGCGTAACGGCGGTTTTTGCCTCCCCAAATAGAAATCAATAAATAAACAGGTACTAATTCGATTTCCCACATTAAGAAGAATAATAACAAGTCTTGGGCGAGGAATACACCTAATTGGGCGCTGTACATTACCAGCATTAACGCATAAAATAAACGCGGCTTATTGGTTACTTTCCAAGCCGCGAATATAGCTAATGTGTTAATTAAACCTGTGAGTAATACTAAGGGCATTGATAAACCATCAATCGCTAATGCCCAATTTAAACCAATTTGAGGTATCCAACTATAGGTTTCTGTGAGTTGTAAAGCTGAACTTTGGAAGTCGTAACCTTGCCAAACCGCATAAATCATTAATGCTAAATCTGCAAAAGCTACTCCTAAACCATACCAGCGAATGGTTTTACCGTCTTTGTCGGGAATGAGGGGAATGGCTAAGGATGCCACTAACGGCAAAAAAATTATGGCTGATAGCCAAGGAATTTGTATCGGATTCATCACTGTTGACAATCAATTTTGCATTTTTCTTTTAATTAGATTATATTAAGAAATCGTTACTTTTGTAAACACATTTCTTAACATAATTTCAATCTAGGTAATAAATAGTAATAAATATTTACCAAAACTGCCTAGTCGCTATTCTAATCATAAATTTTTGTAACGTCAACAAAAAAGCGGCTAAATTGGCCGCCATTTTCAGATATAATTTTTCTCCTCATAAAATTTTAACAGCGATATAGACTCAGCACTAACTTTGACACTGAGAACAAAAATGACTAGAACGCCCACCTAGTTTAATACGCTGGATGATATTACTACAAACTTTACAAGGCTCTCCAGCACGGTTATAAACCCACGCTTCACCGCCATAATTGCCGTTAACGCCTTTAACATTGAGGAAATTACTAAAAGTTGTCCCACCTGCGGCAATACTGGCGGATAAAACATCAATTATCGCTGTTCTTAAAGGTTCTATTTGTTTTTTCTGCAATTCTGTACAGATGGTGGTAGGTAAGATGCCACTTTTAAACAAAGCCTCATCAGCATAAATGTTACCTAATCCTGCTACTATTGACTGGTCTAATAAGGCTGTTTTAATCGGACGACGGACTTTTTGCAGTTTATTTGCTAAATACTCAACTGTAAACTCTGGGGAAAATGGGTCTACTGCTAGTTTGGCCAAACCTGTAATAATACTTTCTACAGGTACATTCCCAGGAACATACCACATTTGCCCGAAGGTGCGCTGATCTACAAAGCGTAATTCTTGCTGATCTCCAAAAAATAATCTTACTCTTGTATGTTTGTGTAAGGGTTCATTTCGATTTAACCATAATAATTGCCCTGTCATTCGCAGATGAACGCCTAACCAGGAAAAAGGGGAGAGTTCAGCTAAAAGATATTTACCGCGACGATGCCAAGATGTAATGGCACTGGTTTTAATTTTTTCTATAAATTCTTCAACAAAAAAAGGGTGGGCGATGGTGCGTGGTAGCAACACATCGCCCCCCGTAATTTCTTGATTTAGGGTTAATTGATTTAAACCCCGTCGTACTGTTTCAACTTCAGGCAATTCAGGCATTTTCAGAGTAATGATTGCTGGGTGTTTAGTTTAGAGTCATACCTCAACCGTAGATTAAGGGCATGGAACCAGCATATTTAGTTTACTGCTTTTCCATGTTTTTATACTCAATTCTCAGCACTCAGGACTCATGACTGTTGTATTGCTTACTTTTTAGCAGCAGGTTTAGCTTTGGGTGCTTCCACTTCTACTAATTCATCTAAAGCAAAGTTGTTGGTGTTAACACCAGCGTAATTAACACTGGGGAAACGTACAATTACAGGGTACTTAATTCCGCTTTGATCTACAGTAGCAACAGTACCTACTTCTTGAAACCAGTAGGACTCAGGGCGGAGAATACGTACTTTAGAACCACGTTGAACCATGATTATCTTCCCTTTGAATGTTCAATTGAGAATAAATTAGGGCTATTTGATTTCACTCTACAACTAGAAGGTCTTTACTAGCGTATTTGTTAAGTTATTTGTCATAAGTTAGGGAACTGGTGACTGGGGACTGGTGACTGGTGACTGGTGACTGGTGACTGGTGACTGGTGACTGGTGACTGGTGACTGGTGACTGGTGACTGGTGACTGGTGACTGGTGACTGGTGAC